>DATCUG010000523.1:0-4201 GCA_036567525.1 Streptosporangiaceae bacterium
GGGCTGCCGGGCGCAGGCGGGGCCACCCCGGCCAGCCGGGTGCTGCCGGGTGCTGCCCCTGGCGTGCCGCCGGCCAGCCCGGCACCGCTGCTGCCCGGCACCGGGCCCAAGCTGACCTGCCCGGCACCGGCGGTGCCATGACCGGTCCCGGTTCCGCTGCTGCCCGGGACACCGCTGCCCGCGCCGCTGCGTCCGGCGGCGCTGCCGCTGGACCCGGCTGGGCCGCTGGAGGAGCTGGCCAGCGGCGGCGGCAGGTTCTTGTTCACCACCGCGGGCATCTGGTAGTACGCGGTCTCCAGGTGGCTGTTCAGCGCGGCCATCCGCTGCTGTGCGGCCTGGTTGGCTGCCTGGACGTCGGCCGGGTGGCTGCTGGCCGGCTGCGGCAGGCTGCCCCGGAACGTGGCCAGCACCGGGCCGTACCAGGCCAGCGCCTGCTGGGCCGCCCACGTGTTGGCCTGCAGGTCGGCCGCGGTCTGGTAGAGCTGCTGCACCTGGCTGACCGCGGTGACCGCGGTCGAGCCGCCCCAGTTGGCGGCCAGTGTCTGGCCGTGCCCGGCCAGCCGGCTGGAGATGCTGGTCAGTGTGTTCGACAGCTGCCCGTAAGCCGCGCCCGCCGCGGAGATCGCGGCCGGGTCGGTGCCGTCCAGCAGGCTGCGCACCTGCTGCCAGGTGTAGCCGCCGCTGCCACCCGGGGTGAAGCCGGCATCCTCGGTGACCGGGTAGGTGCCGGTCCAGGTCGGGCCGCTGTTGCCGGGCATGTTCTCGATGTGCTGGATCCGGTAGTACGCGGCGCGCTGGGCCGGCGTCCAGTTCTGCCCGTAGCCCGGCTGCACCGGGGTGTCCTGCCCGCCGCTGCCGATGATGGTGGCGGACGGGTCGGTAGCCGCCTGGATCAGGCTGGTGATCTGCTGCTCGGCGGCGTCGTACCGGTCGGCCGAGGTGGTCAGCCGCCGGGCCATGTCGGCGTGCGCCTGGCGGAGCTGGCCGGTGAACTCGGTGACCCCGGCGTGCGCCCGGCTCATCGCCGCGGCGAACTGCTGGGCCGCGGGCCAGTTACCCGCCGCGCCCGCCGCCGGGGCGGCCTGCGCCGCCGCGGCGCCGAGCGTGGCCTGCAGCTCATCCGCCATCTGGGCCAGGTCCGAGGCCACCTGCCGGAGCACGTCCCGGTGCACGATCAGGTCACGGCCCGATACCGCCGGGCTGGCCCAGTTCTGTGGCTGCTGATAAGACCGCGGGGCCGGCCCGTTCACGTGCGGTACTGCCGTCCCCGAGTACGACCCGCCCATTTACCCAAGCCTCCCGCACCCGTAGCGCCGCCCGCCGCGGGCGGCCCGCCTAACCGCCCGGTCAGTTGCCCCAGAGGGCGGCGTTAGCCACCTCGGTGGAGCTGTAGTTGACGTGCGCCTCGCCGATGACGGCGCGCAGGTTGTTCAGCACGACCGCCATGTCGGCCATGGCCGCGTCCCACTTCGCCTTGGCCGCGTAGTAGGCCGCCTGCGCGTCGCCGTCCCACTGGGCCAGGCTGGACTTGAGCTGGGCGTCGAGGGTGGAGATGGTGGACTGGAGCTGGGCGTAGGTGCTGGCGAAGTCGGCTTCCCCGGTCTGCAGGGAACCGAACACGGCCCTGGTGTACTCGCTCATTGCGGCATGCCTCCCGTTAGCTGTTCAGCAGGCCGCGGACCCGGTTGGCCGCCGCGGTCTGGGTGTCCTCAGTGGCCTGGTAGCGCGCCCGGGTGGCGCCGAGCTTCTCCTGGATGCCGTGCAGCGCGCTGAGCACCTGGCTGAAATCGCTGTTGAACGACTGGTACGCCGCGGTGAACGCGGACGCCGCGTTCCCCTGCCAGCCACCCATCAGGTCAGCGTGCTGCCCGGCGAGCCGGGACTGCTGACCGCGGATCTGGCCGACCGCGTCCTCTACCTGAACGGCCGCCTGGGCCATGGCGGCCCGGTTGACAGCAGACTCTGTCGCCATTCGCCGCACCTCCCCGTTCCGAGTTCGTTTATGCGGGCACCGGATATTCAATGGGGCTCATCGGAGCACTGTCAACCAAAACCACACAACTGCCAAATCGGCCATTTCGTCTCACCGGCCGCCAGTCCGGCCGGCCCGGCGCTCACCTGCGGGCCCGCGGCGTCCGGGGCAGCCGGCGTGATCAAATTTTTATCCTCAGCCCGGCACCGGCCGCCGGGCCACGGCCGGGTCGAGCGCGGGCCCGGCCGGGATGAGATCGATAACGCCGGCCGGCACCAGGGTGCGCTGTGTGGCCAGGTGGTAACCGAGCAGCGCCGCCACTCCAGGCGAGGCCAGGCCGAACCGCTGGCCTCCAGTGATCAGGAAGTAACTGGTCACCCGGGAGCCGCCGGCCGCGGCCGCGCTGGCCGGGCCGGGCTCCACCCCGGCCAGGGCGGCTTTGCCGGGCGGCAGGGTGAGCACCGTGCGCCCGGCCGCCCCCGGGATGGGCAGCCCGCCCGCGGGCACGGTCCCGCCCACGGTCAGCTGGCCGCCGGCCGCCCGGGCCGAGGCGGGGCCGGCATAGACCACGCACAGCGGCGCGGACGGCTGGTAGCTGACCAGCCGGGGCAGCTGCGCGGGAAGGCCGCTGGCCGGCAGGCTGCCCGGCGCGCGGTCATCGGCCACCGCCGCCGACGCGGCGGTGCGCGGCGGCACCTGGCCGCGGGCGGCATCGAGCAGCGCGGCCTGGGTCTGGCTGACCGGCAGCAGGCCGGCCCGGAGCAGGACGTAGTACTGCCGGGGGCCGCCCGCGGCAGGCGAGGTGCTGAACACCTGGCCGATCCGGGCCGGGCCGCCGCCCGGGCCACGCACCCGGCGGCCGAAGCCGGCGATCCGCGGCGGGGCGAAGCTGGCCCCTTGCGGGAACGCGTTGAGCCAGGTGACCGGCACCTGCGCGGGCTGCCCGGCGGCGGCCAGCGCGGTCAGCACGTTCTGCTGCATGCCGCGCGGCACCGGCATCCGCTGGCCCTGCCAGAGCACCCAGTCGGTGCCGTCCGCGGCCACCAGCAGGGCCCGGTTGCCGGTCAGCGGCCGCCCGCCGACGCGGCGCCCGCCGACCACCGTGGTGGTGGTCGTGCGCTGCAGGGTGGCCGGGTTATGGACCGTCTGCACACACACCGACCAGGGCTGGCCGGCCAGCTCGTCCGGGTCGGGCAGCGGCTCGGGCAGGCCGGGGATGCCGATCATCGGGCCGCGCGTGAAGTGGGCCAGCGACGCCTGGGTCACCGTGCGCTGGGCCGGCGTGGCCGTGCCGAGCGCCAGCCGGGCCGACGCGTAGTTCACCACCGGGCACAGCTTGCCGTGCTCACACAGGATGTACGAGGTGCCGGTCTCGCTGTCGATGATCAGCGTGCCGGGGGCGGTCAGGTCCTGCGCGTGGCCCGGCGCCAGCAGGCCCCACACGCCGAACGCGGCGGCCACGATCACCGCGACCAGGATGCTGGAGATCAGCCCGATGTTGAGCCGGCGCAGCGGCTGGTCCGGCGGGTCCGGTTCGGCCTGGAGCAGGGCCAGCGCGGCCCGCTGGGTCATCAGCCGGTGCGCCTGGAGGAGGTCGCGGCGGGTCTGCATCAGCCGGCCCGCCTCAGCCGGACAGGCCGCGGATGAAGCCGAATAGCCCGGTGACGCCGAGGGCCAGCGGGATCAGGCTGATCACCAGGGTCATATCGATAATTTCCGCGGCCCGGCCCCAGAATGGTGACGGGCGGTGCGCGGGCAGCCACATTCCCGCGCCGGTAAGAATGGCCGCCGCGGCGGCCAGGATGGGCACGATCAGCACCGCGCCGCGCGGCTGGCTGGCCTGCAGCGCGGCGGCCAGGGCGAGCGCGGCCAGCGCGCCGTAGCCCGGCACCAGCAGCCACAGCCGCTGCGCCCGGCCGCGGAACACCCGGGACCGGAGCAGCAGCGCGCAGCCCAGCGCGGCGCAGGTCACCCGGGGCAGCATGCCGTGGCTGAGCGCGAGCGCGAGGCCGGCCGCCCCGGCCACCAGCCCGATGCCCGACACCGCCCCGGTGACCACCCGGTCGGCCGCGGTGGTGCGCCGCAGCACCTGGCTGCCCTGCACGGTGAGCGTGTCCCGGCGCAGTTCGTCGGCGTCCCGCGGCACCGGCGGCAGGTTCAGCCCGGCCAGCCGGAACGCCACCGCCGGGATCAGCGGGGTCAGCGCCAGCGCCACCGCGGCCACCACCG
>DATCUG010000524.1:0-5531 GCA_036567525.1 Streptosporangiaceae bacterium
CGGCCGGCTACGTTGATGCCGTGAGCGCCAAGCAGCCGCCGAGCCAGCCCGCTGCGGCGGCCGATGCGGCCGCGGCCGGATCCGCCGCGCTCAGCTACGAGCAGGCCAGGGATCAGCTCACCGAGGTGGTGCGCCAGCTCGAGGCGGGCGGCCTGACCCTGGAGCAGTCGCTCGACCTGTGGGAGCGCGGCGAGCGGCTGGCCGCGATCTGTGAACAGTGGCTGGAAGGCGCCCGGGCCCGGCTGGCCGCGGCGGCCGCCCGCTCCCAGAACGCCACCGAAGACTGACCGTTCCGGTCAGCGCCCCGGCGACACGCTGATCGAGGACATCACGTCGAGTACCCCGTCGGCCAGCCGCCGGGCATGCCCGGCGTCCTCGCCCAGCGACACCTCGGCCACGGCCAGCATGAGCGCCCCGGTCATCACCACGGCCAGCGCCTCGTCCAGCGGGTCGGTGCCCCGGGCGAAGAAGTCGGCGTTCCGGTCGGCCCAGTCCCGCAGCCGCTGGCGCATGATCAGGTCGAAGCCGGGTGGCGCGTCGCCGCAGACGAACAGCCGGGACAGCTCCCGCTGCTGCACGCAGCCATCCAGGTAGGCCCGGGCCGCGGCGACGAACAGCTGAGGGGGCTCGGCGGTCTCCCCGTGTGCCCCCTGGTCAGCCCGGGCGGCCCGGACCGCCTGCCGGGCCAGCCGGGCCTGGTTCTCGTGAAACTCCTCGAACAACGTGACGTACAGATCGGCCTTGCCGGTGAAGTGGTGGTAGAGGCTGCCCACGCTGGCGCCCGCCCGGGCGACGATCTCGGTCACCCCGGCCTGGGCGTAGCCCACCGAGGTGAACACCTCGCGGGCGGCGTTCAGCAGGGCAGCCCGGGTAGCCGCGCCGCGGTCCGCGGATCGCACGGCAGGCTGCGGAATGTCTGTCGTCATGAGCCTGTCACCGCCTACGCAGCGCTCCCCACGTCCGGCGTCAGGATGCATCGCCCTCGGCGACAAGGCTACGCCGGCCGTGTTACCGGACTGCCTCGGCCTCTCTCCGCTCTGCCCGCTGCTTGCGGACTATCCGGCGGCCGATCATGTCGGCCAGCGCGGTAGCAATCCAGATGATGATCGTGGCCAGCGCATACGTATACAGCCGGTGGATGGTGAGCCCAGTGATGATCGCGTTGACGAGGAGCAGGGAAATAATCGTCGAAGCCAGGGCGAGCAGCCCGGCCAGCGCCACCGACGGCTCCCGGACCAGCACCCGCAGCGCGATCAGTTGCACGATCATGTGGATGACCCAGAACAGCAGCGTGGCCTCGACGACGGCGGCCGCGTTGATGTGGAACTGGGTCAGGACGGCGCCGCAGATCAGCAGCCCGGCCGCGATGCCTATCAGTGAGGCAGCGAACCGGACAGCCAGCCGCTTCAGCATCGAGATCCCCCCGGATTTAGCTGTGCTTCTCCCCGGTGCTCACTGTAGGCCGGCAACTCGCCCGGCAGCAGGGTCCTAGGGCCTTAGTCCGCCCGCCCGGGCTGGTAACGCAGCGATGAGGTTGACTACATTGAGGCGCGGCGGAACGCCCGCGCGATACGGCCACCCAGGGAAGGCGGTCTCTGCGATGACCGAGAACGGCGCCACGCTCCGCGGGGACAGCGTCCCGGCCAACCCCGCGCCCCCCGGCGACGCGGCGGACATGACCGTCCCGCCGGAGCCGGGCCGCAGCGCGCCCGACCGCAACCTGGCCCTGGAACTGGCCCGGGTGACCGAGGCCGGCGCGATGGCGGCGGCCCGGTGGGTCGGCCGCGGTGACAAGAACGGGGCCGACGGCGCCGCCGTGCACGCGATGCGGACGCTGATCAACACGGTGTCGATGAACGGCGTGGTGGTGATCGGCGAAGGCGAGAAAGACCACGCGCCGATGCTGTACAACGGCGAGCAGGTCGGCGACGGCAGCGGCCCGCTGTGCGACGTGGCGGTGGACCCGATCGACGGTACCCGGCTGACCGCCAACGGCATGCCGAACGCCATCTCCGTGATCGCGGTCAGCGCGCGCGGCTCGATGTATGACCCGTCGGCCGTGTTCTACATGTCCAAGCTGGTAACGGGCGAATCCGCGGCCCGCGTGGTGGACATCGAGGCCACCCCCCGGGACAACATCCGCGCGGTGTCCCGGGCCAAGGGCTGCTCGCCGCAGGACGTCACGGTGGTCATCCTGGACCGGCCGCGGCACCAGCAGCTCATCGCGGATGTCCGGGCGGCCGGCGCCCGGATCAAGCTGATCACCGACGGCGACGTGGCCGGCGCGATCATGGCCGCCCGCGAGGGCACCGGGATCGACCTGATGCTCGGGATAGGCGGCACCCCGGAGGGCATCATCGCCGCCTGCGCGATCAAGTGCCTGGGCGGGGTCATCCAGGGCAGGCTGGCGCCCCGGGATGAGGCCGAGCGGGACCGGGCCGTGGCCGCCGGGCACGACCTCACCCACGTGCTGACCACGGACGACCTGGTCACCTCGGAAGACGCGTTCTTCGCCGCGACCGGGATCACCGACGGCGAGCTGATGGCCGGCGTGCGCTACCGCGGCGGCGGGGCGCTCACCCACTCGCTGGTGATGCGGGCCCGGTCCGGCACCATCCGGAACATCCACAGCGAGCACCAGCTCTGGAAGCTGCGCGCGTACAGCTCGGTGAACTTCGACTCGGCGGACTAAGGCCTGGACTGGGGCTACCGCGCCCGGCGGAAGAAGCCGCCGCGGCGCGGCCGCGGCGTGCGCACGTGGACCCGGCCCAGCACGGTCAGCGTGTGCAGCTCGATCACCGGCGACCCGGCTGGCGGGGGCGGCACCGGCGCGGGCCGGTCCCGCTCCCCGGGCTGATCGGGTCCGCCGGTCAGCGCGGCCAGGCCGGGCATCCCGTGCATCTGGACCGCGATCCCGGGCGGCACCAGCAGGTGCACCTGGCCGCCCAGCGCGGTGGCGTACATCATGGTGCGCTGCCCGTGCAGCAGCGCCTCGCGCAGATCCAGCACCACCTGGCCGCCGACGGCCGTCACCACCAGCCGGTCCGGCACCACCCAGCGGCCCTCCCGCCGCTCGGTGGCGAAGAACGCGGTCACCGCGCGCGAGGCATCCAGCCGGAACGGCTGGGCCTCCGGCCGGGCCAGGTCCTCGGTCAGCGCGGCCAGTTCACCCAGCGTCCGGGCCGTGTAGGCGCGCTGCACCCGCCCGGCGTGCTCCTCCCAGCTGAGCCGGCCATCCGCCGCCGCCTGGGCCAGCAGGTCCACCACGCGCTCCCGGTCAGCGTCCGAGGCGCGCAGGTCGCGCGGGGTATGCCGGGGGCTCACCTACCCGAGATTAGCCGCCCGCGGAGCTGCTGCGCCGCCCCCCTCGGCCGGGTTAGGAATATGCCTGGCCGGCCTGTTAGTTTGCCCATAGCAAATATCAGCCGCCGGTGAGAGAGAGCTGCCCAGTGGGCGATTCCAGCAACGGCCGCGCCGCGGCCGGTCCGCAGGCGAACGGCACCGGCCCGGGCCCTGCCCCGGGCACGCTGCGCGCGGGCTCGCACTACAAGTGGCTGGCGCTTTCCAACACCACGCTGGGCATGCTGGCCGCCACCACCAACGCCTCGATCGTCATCATCTCGCTGCCCGCCATCTTCCGCGGCATCAAGCTCAACCCGCTGACCCCCGGCAACGTGAGCTACCTGCTCTGGATGCTGATGGGGTACCTGGTGGTGTCGGCCGTGCTGGTGGTCACCCTGGGCCGGCTGGGCGACATCTACGGCCGGGTCCGGATGTACAACATCGGCTTCGCCGTGTTCGCGGCGGGTGCGCTGGCCCTCCCGTTCGATCCGTTCACCGGCCCGGCTGGCGCGTTGTGGCTGATCGGCTGGCGGGTGGTGCAGGCCACCGGCGGGGCCATGCTGATGGCCAACTCCCCGGCCATCCTGACCGACGCGTTCCCGGCCGGGCAGCGCGGCACGGCCATGGGCATCAACCAGGTCGCGGGCATCTCCGGCTCGTTCATCGGGCTCATCCTGGGCGGCATCCTGGCCGCGGTGGACTGGCGGCTGGTGTTCCTCGTCTCGGTGCCGATCGGCATCGGCGGTGCCATCTGGTCCTACCTGAGCCTGCGCGAGGTCGGCGTCAGGACCCAGGCGAAGATCGACTGGCTGGGCAACGTCACGTTCGCGCTCGGCCTGATCGGGCTGCTCACCGGCATCACCTACGGCATCCAGCCGTACGGCGGCCACGTCATGGGCTGGACCAGCCCCACCGTACTGACCGGCCTGTTCGGCGGCCTCGCGCTGCTGGTGGCGTTCTGCTTCATCGAACTGCACGTGGACAGCCCCATGTTCGACCTGCGGCTGCTGAAGATCCGGCCGTTCGCGATGGGCAACCTGGCCACGCTGCTGGCCTCGATCGCCCGCGGCGGCCTGCAGTTCATGCTGATCATCTGGCTGCAGGGCATCTGGCTGATCCTGCACGGCTACAACTACAAGGACACCCCGCTGTGGTCCGGGATCTACCTGCTCCCGCTCACCTTCGGCTTCGTCGTGGCCGGCCCGGTGTCCGGCTGGCTATCCGACAAGCACGGGGCGCGCTGGTTCGCCTCCGGCGGGCTGCTGGTGTCCGCGGCCGCGTTCGCCGGCCTGCTGGTCATCCCCACCGACTTCGTCTACGTCGCGTTCGGCGTGCTGATCTTCATCGCGGGCGTGGGCATGGGGCTGTTCTCCGCACCCAACGCGGCCGCCATCATGAACAGCGTCCCGGCCCGGCAGCGCGGCGCGGCGTCCGGCATGCTGGCCACGTTCCAGAACTCCGGCTTCGTCCTGTCCATCGGCATCTTCTTCTCGCTGATGATCGCCGGCCTGTCCAGCACGCTGCCGACCACGATGGCCAAGGGCCTGATGTCCCAGGGCGTGCCGGCCGGCATCGCCCACGAGGTCGCCTCGACACCCCCGGTGGCCAGCCTGTTCGCCACGTTCCTGGGCTATAACCCGATCAAGGAACTGCTCGCCCCGACCGGCATCCTGGGCCACCTGCCGCCGCACAACGTGACCGTGCTGACCGGCAAGCAGTTCTTCCCGCACCTGATCTCCGGCCCGTTCCACCACGGCCTGGTCATCGTGTTCAGCATGGCGATCATCGTGCTGGTGATCGCGGCGGGCGTGTCGCTGCTGCGCGGCAAGCGCTACGTCCACGACGAGCGCCCGCTGGCCGGCCCGGCCGCCAGCGAGGAGGCCGAGGTGACCGCGGAGACGGCCATCGGTGCCGCGCCCGAGCTGGCCATCGAGATCGCCGCCGAAGTGGCCGCCGACTCCGATCCAGCGCCCCGGAAGCCGCGCGGCTGACCGGCTGACCGGCTTGCCGGGCCCGACCCCACCGACGGCTGGTCCGCCGCTAGCCCACCGGATGACTTCTTTTTCACCCGAACGGTGCGCCCTAGCCGGGCAAAACAGACAAATGCCCGCACCTTTCGCGTGAAGAGTGAACGACAGCACGACTGGGAGCCGGCGTCTGCGCGCTTGATGTGACCAGTGAGGTGACTG
>DATCUG010000525.1:0-2147 GCA_036567525.1 Streptosporangiaceae bacterium
CTGGCCAGCTGCCGGGCCCGCCGGGCCAGCGACGGCTCGCCGGCCGCCAGCGCCGCCGCCAGCGGAACCGGCGGCCCGGTCAGGGTGGCTTCCAGCGCCGCGGCCGTGGTCTTGTCCACCCGCAGCGCCCGGGCCAGCGGATGCCGGGCCAGCTGGCGGACCAGGGTGGCCTGGCCGAAGATCAGCCCGGCCTGCGGGCCGCCGAGCAGCTTGTCCCCGCTGGCCGTGACCAGTGCCGCGCCCGCCTGCAGCCAGGACCCGGCATCCGGCTCGTCCGGCAGCAGCGGATGCCGGGCCAGCAGCCCGGACCCGATGTCGGCCAGCACCGGGACCCCCAGGGTGGCCAGCTCGGCCACGCTGACCTGGGCGGTGAACCCCTCGACCCGGAAGTTCGACGGGTGCACCTTGAGCACGAACCCGGTGTCCGGGCCGCACGCCTTCTCGTAGTCGGCCAGCGCGGTGCGGTTGGTCGTGCCGACTTCGCGGATCCGGGCGCCGGTGGACTCCATCAGCTCGGGCAGCCGGAAGCCGTCGCCGATCTCGATCATCTCGCCCCGGCTGACCACGATCTCCCGGCCCGCGGCCAGCACCGTCGCGGCCAGCACCAGCGCGGCCGCGTTGTTGTTCACCACGTGCACGGCTTCCGCCGCGGGCACCGCCGCGGCCAGCGCGGCCAGGGCGCCCCGCCCCCGGCAGCCCCGGGTGCCCGCGGCCAGGTCGAACTCCAGGTCGGTGTAACCGGCCGCGGCCGCCATCGCGGCCACCGCCGCCGCCGACAGCGGGGCCCGGCCCAGGTTGGTGTGCAGCAGCACGCCGGTCGCGTTCAGCACCGGGAGCAGCGAGGTGGCCGCGGCCGGCAGCCCGGCCACCGCCACGTCCGGCACCGCATCCGGGCTGATCTGCCCGGACCGGGCCTGCCGCTGGGCGTGGGCCACCGCCTCCTTGACCCGGGCCCGGCCGAGCCGCTCGATCGCGGCGGCCAGCCGCGGGTCGGCCAGCACCGTGTCGGTGCGTGGCACAAACCGGCGCCCATCCACGCTGGTGACCTTACCCGGCAGCGGAGTTCGCGACGTGACCGTGGCCGGTCCGGATTCAGGGGCGTTTCCGCGGAAATGGCCGCGCATAATCCGGTGCTGCACGGGTAGCTGGCAGCCGCCAGGAATTCCCCCTGAGCCTGAGGTTCCTGCTCGAAGGAGTGATCGTTATGGCCGGGATGCTGCGCGTTCCCCGGAGCCGTGGTGCCCTGAGCGGATTTCTGCTGGTCCTGCTCGGCGCGTGGGGCGGGCTGATCGCGTTTGTCGGGCCTTACTTCCATTTCGCCTACACCCCGGGTGTTGCCTGGACCTACACGTCCGGGCGGCTCTGGCTGGAGATACTGCCGGCCGCGGCCACGTTCCTCGGCGGGCTGATCCTGCTCAGCACCGCGTCCCGGCCGGTAGCCATGTTCGGCGCCTGGCTGGCCGCGGTGAGTGGTGCCTGGTTCGCCCTGGGCCAGGTGCTCGCGCCGCTGTGGAACTCCAGTGGGGCGATGGCCGTCGGTACGCCGATCGCCAGCAGCACGGTGATCCGGGTGCTGGAGCAGATCAGCTACTTCACCGGCCTTGGCGTCGTCATCGTGTTCCTGGCCGCCATGTCCATCGGCCGCCTGTCGGTGATCGGCGTCCGCGATGCCCGGCTGGCCGAGCGCGAGGTCGTGGTGGCGGACGACGAGGCGGCCGCCGGTGAGCGGACCGAGGTGCTGTCCCGGCGCAGTACCTCGCCGGTTACTGGCGACGGCGGCCCGGCTGACCAGTAGGATCCCCTGATCCGGGAATGAGACCGGGTGGTGCTGGCTTCTTTATTACGAAGTGACCAGCAGGGGGGACGCACGCATGAGCATGACTCCTGCCGCCGAGCTAGCCGCAGCTCGCATCCGGTGGCCGCTGTGGTCGATCCGGCCGGTCTGCCCGGGTAAGGGCACTGGGTTCACCGCCCGCCGCCATGGCCAGGCCAGGCACCGGCACTCCCGGCCCGGCCGGCCCGGGCACGGCGCGTCGAGATTACCTGACGTGTGGGCGCCCAGCCTGACCGCCCTGGAGGACCGGCTCCGCGAATACCGGAAAGTGCCGCCCGTCAGGTCCTAGTGCGGCCCGCTGCTGCCCAGCGGG
>DATCUG010000526.1:0-6432 GCA_036567525.1 Streptosporangiaceae bacterium
CCGCGCCGTTCACCGGGCGGCTGCCCAGCAGTACCCGGGTCAGCTCGTGGCTGCTGTCCAGCAGTTCGTCGAGGGCCCGGTTGAGCTGCCGCGCGGTCACCCGCAGCGGCCCGTCCGGCCCGGACACCACGCTGCTGGCCAGCGGCTCAGCAGGCGGCGCGGTGCCGTGGACCGGCGGGCCGGCGCCGCCCAGCGGCAGCGGCCGGGTGACCCGTGCGCCGTTCGCGTGCATGGCCGCGTGCAGCGCAGCCCGGCGGAGCAGTTCCCGGATGAACGACGCGGTCACCCCGTCGGTCCGGGCCACCACGGCCACCGCGCTGGTCCGGCCGATGCGCAGCCTGCCCTGATACAGCCGGACCAGCCGGCGCCGGGCCGCCGCGTCGGGCAGCGGCAGCTGTGCGGTGTGGTCGATCCGGCCGGGCCGGGCCGCCAGCGCATCCTCCAGCACGTCCGCCTGGCTGGCCGTGAGCAGGAATGTCACGTTGGCGTCGGCGCCGAGCCCGTCCATCTCGGTCAGCAGCCGGGCCAGCAGCGGGTGGCCGCGGATCGCCTCGCCCGGGCCGGCCAGCCGGTCCACATCCTCGACCACCACGACCGAGGGCTGCAGCGCCCGGGCGATCGAGCAGGCATCCCCGATGGCCGGCAGCGACCCGCCGGACAGCACGACCGCGGTCACCCCAGGAAGCTGGCTGAGCAGGTACCGCACCGTGAGCGTCTTGCCCGTCCCCGGCGGGCCATGCAGCAGAACGCCCCGTTTGAGGTGCTGCCCGCTGGCCCGCAGCGCGGTGGCATGCCGGGCGATCCCGACCACCTGCCGCTCGATGCCGTCCAGCACGTCCCGGGGCAGCACCACGCCGGACCGGCTGACCCGCGGCCGGGCCAGGAACGCGGGCCGGCTCCCGGCCGCCGCGCAGTCCCCGGCGTCGAACGAGATGACCTGACCGCGGTAGACGTTGTGCATGACGGCCAGCCGCCGCAGCTCGTCGAGCAGCTGCCCGGCCCGGGCCTGGCTGGCCGCGGCCACCTCGACCCGGACCGGCTCGTCCGGGCTGCCGTCGCCGGGGCCGTGCAGCAGCAGGGCGAACCGCTGGCCAGCGTCCTCGATCAGGTAGACGCCGCAGCTGACACACGGATGGGTGATCCCGCCCGGCCCGGCGGGCCGCGGCTCGGTGGTGACGCTGCCCACCCCCGGCGAGCCGAGCAGCGGGTCAGGCGGCCCGTCGCTGAGCAGATCGGCCAGCCCCGACTGCCAGTACCGGGCGCCGGTGACACCGAGCAGTTCGTGGGCCCGGCCCGGGCCGGCCAGCCAGGCCTCCACGCCGAGCTGGACGTTCACCTGGTCGAATGCGGGCCAGGACGCGGTCAGCACCGGCCAGGCAGCGGCCTGCGGGCCGAGATGGGCGAGCAGTGCGCGGCGCAGCGGCGCATCCTGCACCCGGGCCGCGGCCATGGCCAGCGCCCGGCTGACCAGGCGACTGGCCAGCCGGACGGCACTGACCAGTTCCGGCCGCGAATCCAGCGCCGCGATCAGCCATGACGGATTGCCGAGGCGCCCTCGTGGTATCCCCGGAATCCCCACGTGAGCAGCATAGACACGCTAAGCCTGGTTTATTGGGACAATAGCAACGCCGGGATTAGTATTCGGGCGAATCGGTGGACAACGGGGTAACCGGACAATGGCGGCACGGTGAACGGCCGGGGTTAAGCCCGCCGGCGAGTCAGCCGGGCCGCCCGGCCAGCCGCCGGGCGGCGGACTCGATGGCAGCCTCGGACAGCAGCACCAGGTGCGCCGCCTCACCCAGCGGGATGAAACTGTCCGCGCTGGTCACCCGGGCCACCTGGCCGCCGAACCCGGCGTCGGCCAGTGCGGTGACCACCGCCTCGGACACCCCGCCGGTGCGCCGGGTCTCGTCCGCCACCAGTACCCGGCCGGTGGCGCTGGCCGCCCGCAGGATGTCCTCAGCCGGCAGCGGCGCGAGCCAGCGCAGATCGAGCACCCGGCAGCCGATGCCATCGGCGGCCAGCCGGGCGGCCACCCGCAGGCTCATCCGCAGCCCGTTGCCGAACGTGACGATGGTCAGGTCACGCCCGTCACCGTGACAGCGTGCCCGGCCCACCGGCACATGCCCGGCGGGCCAGGCGTCCGGCGGGGCATAGCCGGCCAGCCAGCCGCCGTCGCCCGGCCCGGCCAGGTCCCGGGTGTGGTACAGCGCGATCGGCTCCAGGAACACGCACACCCGGCCGTCGGCTTCGGCGGCAGCCAGGCAGGTGCGCAGCATGGCCGCCGCGTCGTCCGGCCGGGCCGGGCAGGCGATCACCAGGCCGGGGATGTCCCGCAGGCTGGCCACCGCGTTGTCGTTGTGGAAATGGCCGCCGAAGCCGCGCTGGTAGGCCAGCCCGGCGATGCGCACCACCATCGGGTTGCGGTACTGGCCCTGGGAGAAGAACGACAGCGTGGCCGCCTCACCCCGGATCTGGTCGGCCGCGTTGTGCAGGTAGGCCAGGTACTGGATCTCCGGCACCGGGAGCAGCCCGGCCAGGCCGGACCCCAGGGCCAGGCCCAGGATGGACGACTCGTCGAGCAGCGTGTCGAACACCCGGGCCGCGCCGAACCGGTCCAGCAGGCCCCGGGTCACCCCGTACACCCCGCCCTTGCGCGCCACGTCCTCGCCGAACACCAGCATCCCGGGCCGGGCGGCCAGCGCGTCGGTCAGCGCGGCGTTGACCGACTGGGCCAGGGTCAGGCCGCCCGCCTGTTCCGGCAGCCGCCCAGCAAAGATGTTCCGCCGGATGGCCGGATCCGCGCTGAGGCATGCGCCGGCCCAGACCTGGTCCGGCCGGTGCGGCGCGAGCGGGGCCATCACCTGCTCGGCGGAGGTCAGCCGGGGCACCTCAGCCAGTTCGCTGGCCAGGCCAAGCACCCGGGCGCGGGACTGCTCGTACCGCGCGATCACCTCCTCCGGGCTGATCACCCCCGCGCTGACCAGCAGCCGGGCCGTGCCGAGCAGCGGATCGGCGGCCAGGTCGGCGGCCTGGTCGGCGGCGCTGCGGTAGCCGCTCTCCACATCCGAGCCCGCATGGCCGCCGAACCGGACCACGTCCAGGTGCAGGAACGCGGGGGAGCGCCGGTCCCGGACCCAGGCCGCGGCGGCCAGCGCGGTGTCGTAGACCTCGGCCACATCGGAACCGTCGGCGTGGAAGTAGCCGAGGCCTGGCACGGCCCGGGTGGCCGCGGCCACCCAGCCGGGCGGGGTCCGCACACTGATGCCGAGCCCGTTGTCCTCGATCACCATCAGCAGCGGCAGCGGCAGGTGCTGGAACGCGCAGTACGCGGCGGTGTTGACCGCGCCGGCCGCGGTGGAGTGGTTCACAGACGCGTCACCCAGGCTGGCCACCACGATCGCGTCGGACGGCCACGGCGCCCGCTGGCCCAGCCGGGCGGCCCGCTCCAGCGCGAAGGCCAGCCCCATGGCCCGGGGCAGATGCGAGGCAATGGTCGAGGTCTGCGGGATCACGTTCAGCTCCCGGCGGCCGAACACCTTGTGCCGCCCGCCGGCGATCGGCTCGGCCACCGCCGCCACCAGGCCGAGCAGCACATCCAGCACACCGTCCTGCGGCGGGCTGGCCTGCTGCGCGCGGGCCAGGTAGAACGCCCCGGACCGGTAGTGCAGCAGCGCCGGGTCGGTGAGCCGGAGCGCGGCCGCGACGCCGGCGTTGCCCTCGTGCCCGGACGAGCCGATCGTGTAGAAGCCCGCGCCCCGGGCGCGCAGCCAGCGGGCGGCCACGTCGAGGTGCCGGCTGGCCAGCTGCGCGTCGAACAGGTCCAGGCACTGCTGGCCGGTCAGCGCTGAGCCCGGCCGGATCGGGGCCGCACCACGCAGCCACTGCCCGTCTGCGGCCAGCCCAGCCGGCCGGGGCTGGCCGTTCAAGGTCGCGGCCATCTCGGTGAAGTGCAGCTCGACCGGGTCTCGCTCGGCCTGCTCGGTGGTCATTCCTCTACGGTAGGTCCCAGTGCGATCCAGTGCTTTGCCGCGGGAGGAGATCCTATGCTGCCCTGGTCCGCCGACCTGGCGGGGCGTATCGACGAGCACGTGATCAGCAGTGAGCTGCTGCGGGGCAACCCGCTGGGTGATCCGGCCCAGCGGCCGCTGTGGGTTTACCTGCCGCCCGGGTATGAAGCGGACCCCGGCCGCCGCTACCCGGTGGTGTACGTCATCCAGGGCTACACCGGGCACATCGCCATGTGGCGCAACCGGTCGCCGTACCGGCAGCCGTTCCCGGAGACGGCCGACGCGGTGTTCGGCGCCGGGCAGGCGCCCGGCACGATCGTGGTCTACGTGGACGCGTGGACCAGCTACGGCGGCAGCCAGTTCGTGGACTCCCCGGGCACCGGGCGGTACCACTCCTACCTGTGCAACGAGGTGGTGCCGTGGGTGGACGCGCACTACCGGACGCTGGACGCGGCCGCGCACCGGGCCATCATGGGCAAGTCCAGCGGCGGCTTCGGCGCGATGATCACGCCGATGCTGCGCCCTGACCTGTTCGGCGCGCTGGCCACGCACGCC
The DNA here is from genome assembly GCA_036567525.1 of Streptosporangiaceae bacterium. Taxonomy (GTDB): domain Bacteria; phylum Actinomycetota; class Actinomycetes; order Streptosporangiales; family Streptosporangiaceae; genus RYN-230. The sequence goes on from DATCUG010000526.1 coordinate 4,566, forward strand.
GGTGACTCGCTCTACGAGCTGTGTTACATCCCGGAGTTCGGCAAGTCCGCGCGGCACCTGCGGGACTACGACGGGGACATCGGGAAGTGGTGGCAGGACTTCCAGTCGCGCACCTCGTTCACCAAGGAAGGCGACCAGGACCTGCTCATGCTGCTCGGCGTGTCGGCCTGCTTCTCGGCCCGCCAGGACGGCACCGTGGAGCTGCCGTTCGAGCCGCTGACCGGGCAGCTCCGGCCCGACGTGTGGCAGCGCTGGCTGGACTGGGACCCGGTCCGGATGGTGCCGCGGTACGCGGATCAGCTACGCGGGCTGCAGGCCATCTGGATCGACGCGGGCAAGCGCGACGAGTGGTTCCTCGACCTGGGCGCGACCGCGTTCCGCGAGGGGCTGCGCGGCATCGGGGTGGCCGACGGCGTGATCCACTTCGAGCTGTTCGACGCCACTCACATGGGCATCGACTACCGGTACCCGATGTCGCTGGCCTGGCTGGCCCACCGCATCGCCGAGCCGGGCTGAGCGTCCCCGGCCAGGCCGGGTTATGGGCGGCCGGAACACCGGTAAGGAATACGTAATGCCGAATCCGCTGCTGCGGGTGAACAACCGGACCTAGCGTTACGTGCTCAGGGGAAGCATGTCCGCCCCCTTCTCGATGAGCGGAGAGGTTCGATGCGTTACCGCAGATGGACGCCCGCCGTGCTGGCCATACCCGCGTTGCTGCTGGCCGCGTGCGGCAGCAGCACCAGCCCCAGTTCGGCGAGCGGCAGCAATATGGGCTCGTCCATGTCGACCAAGTCCAGCACCTCGTCGGGCATGACCGGCAAGAACAAGAGCGGTAGCTCCGGGATGTCGTCCGCCAGCACCGCCGACCTGCTCAAGATCAAGACCAGCGCCGGCCCGGTGCTGGCTGACTCCAAGGGCTTCACCCTGTACTGGTACGCCAAGGACACCCGGATGACCTCGGCCTGCACCGGCGGCTGCGCGCAGGCCTGGCCGCCGCTCACCGGTACCGGGATGGCCGGGATGGGCGTGCACCTGACCGGCAAGCTCGGCACCATCACCCGGACCGGCGGGGTCACCCAGGTCACCTACAAGGGCCACCCGCTGTACCTCTACGCCGGTGACACCGAGCCGGGCCAGATCAAGGGCAACGGGCTGGGCGGCGTCTGGCACGTGATGCACGTCAGCGCGGTCAGCGCCGTGTCGGCCAGCTCGCTGATGATGGGCGCCGGCTCGTCACCGAGCCCGAAGGCCAGCTCGTCGATGGGCAGCGGCGGCATGGGTGGCGGCGGTTACTAACCGGCCCCGGTAAGCACACAGAACCCCTCCCGGCCTGCTCCCGGGAGGGGTTATGTGTGCTGTGCTAGTCGGGGGGACACGCCTTCGGCGCGCCTCGTCTCGCCGGCGAATTAACGAGCCGACTCGCCGAAGAGGTCGGCGTTGACCCGGGCCAGGTGGACCCGCATAGCCTCGGTGGCCCGGTCGGAGTCGCGGGCGCGCAGCGCCGCCACCAGCTCGGCGTGATCAGCCTGGTAGCGCTCCCGGCGTTCCCGGGACGCGCTGCGCCGCTTCAGGTCGCCCCAGGAGTGCCCGTGCCGGGCTGACTCGATGACCGCGTAGAGCTGGGCCAGCAACGGGCTGTGGCTGGCCGTCATGACGGTGCGGTGCAGGGCGAGATCCCAGTTCTCGAACTCGTCGTAGCTGCGCGCCTGGCCGCCGCCGGCCAGGCAGCGGTCCATCTCCTTGAAGTCGGCGACCGTGGCCCACGCCACCACCAGCGGCATGGCCAGCGGCTCCAGCAGCCGCCGGATCGTCATCACGTCCGCGGGCGCGAAGCCGTCCGCGCTGTCCACCTCGCGCGGCAGGCCCG
>DATCUG010000527.1:0-2763 GCA_036567525.1 Streptosporangiaceae bacterium
GCCGTCCGCCAGCCGGCCAGCCCGGTGCGCAGGGCGCGCAGCGCCTCCCGGGCATCCGCCACCACGGCGGTGCCCGCCTGCTTGACCGCGTCCGGCGCGGCCACGTTGATGCTGACGAACCGGACCCCGGGGTGGCCGAACGCGGACTGCGACGCGGTGGTGAAGTCGGCGTACCGGGTGCCGATGCCGATGACCACGTCCGCGTCCCGGGCCAGCCGGTTGGCGGCCGCGGCGCCGGTGCTGCCCACCGCGCCCACGGCCAGCGGGTGGTCATACGGCAGCGAGCCCTTGCCGGCCTGGGTCTCGGCCACCGGGATACCGGCCGCCTCGGCGAACGCGCGCAGCTCGCCGGTGGCGGCGGCGTAGCCGACCCCGCCGCCCGCGATGATCAGCGGCCGCCGGGCCTGGCGGATGACGGCCAGCGCGCGGTCCAGCGCGGCGGGCTCGGGCACCGGCCGGGCCACCGGCCAGACCCGCGGCGCGAACAGCTCGTCCGGCCAGTCGTGCGCCTCGGCCTGCACGTCCTGGGGCAGGGCCAGCGTCACCGCCCCGGTCTGCGCCGGGTCGGTGAGCACCCGCATCGCAGCCAGCAGCGAGCCGGGCAGCTGTTCCGGCCGCCAGATCCGGTCGAAGAACACCGACACCGGCCGGAAGCTGTCGTTGACGGTCACGTCGTAGCCGGCCGGGTGCTCGAGTTCCTGCAGCACCGGCCGGGCCGGCCGGGTGGCGAACACGTCCCCGGGCAGCAGCAGCACGGGCAGCCGGTTGATGGTGGCCAGCGCCGCCCCGGTGACCATGTTGCTCGCGCCCGGCCCGATCGACGACGTGCAGGCCCAGGTGGACAGCCGGTTGCGCATCCGCGCGTAGGCGGCCGCGGCGTGCACCATGGCCTGCTCGTTGCGGGCCTGCAGGTAGCGCAGGCCGGGGCCGTTGCCGCTCGCCGATTCCAGCAGGGCCTGGCCGATCCCGGCCAGGTTGCCGTGCCCGAAGATGCCGAAGCAGCCTGCGAACAGCGGCTGCCGCGCGCCGTCCCGCTCGCTGTGCTGCACGGCCAGGAAGCGGACCAGCGCCTGGGCCACGGTCAGCCGGGTCATGCCTGCCCCCCACCTGGCCGGCTCGCCGGCAGCCTCGGATCGGTTGCCTGCCCGGGCCAGGTTCCGCGTATCCAGGCGTGCGCCGGGTCGTCGCAGATCAGCCAGGCCCGGCCGGCGCCCGGGCCGGCCATCACGTTCAGGTAGTACATGTCGTAGCCGGGCACCGCCATCGACGGGCCGTGCCAGCCGTGCGGGATCAGCACCACGTCTCCGGTGCGGACTTCAGCCAGCAGGTCGAGCGGGCGGTCCGCGGTGCCGTAGACCCGCTGGTAGCCAAGGCCCGGGCCGGCCGGGCCGGCCGCGATCTCGAAGTAGTAGATCTCCTCCAGCTCCGCCTCCCCCGGCCGCTCCTGGTCGTGCTTGTGCGGCGGGTAGGACGACCAGTTGCCCGCCGGGGTGATCACTTCGCAGGCGATCAGCCGGTCCGCCTCGAACACCTCCGGGGTGCAGAAGTTGTTCACCTGCCGGGAGCAGCTGCCCGCGCCGCGCAGCTCCACTGGCACGCCGGACGCGGGCCCGTAGCGGGGCGGCAGCCTGCGGCCGGCCCGGGCCGCGGGCAGCGCGAACCGCCCGCCGGGCCCGCTCCTGACCTGGGCCACGCAGCCCGGCGGGAGGTAGGCGAAGTCGGTCACGCCCGCGAACACGCTGGGCCGCCCGGCCAGCTCGAACCGCTGGCCGTCGCAGTCCACCACGGCCGACCCGGTCAGCGGCAGCACCAGCACCTCGTCAGCCGCGGTGTGCAGCTCATGCGTGCCGCCCGGCGGGAGGTCGAGGATACGCAGCCCGCAGTAGGCCCAGCCGGCCTGCTCCGGCGTGATGGCCAGCCGGTACGGCCCGCCGGCCGCGCTGCCCGCGGCCAGGTGGAGCTGGCTATCCATGCTGCCCCCTTCTCACAGCAGGCCCACCGCGGTGTCCACGGCGCCGGCCACGTCGCCGTCGGCCGGGTACAGCAGCGACCGGCCGGCCACTATCCCCACGACGTTAGGCAGCCGCAGCGCCCGCTGCCAGCCCGCGAACGCCAGCTCCGGGTCGTCCGGCACCTCGCCGCCGAGCAGCACGGCAGGCAGCGTGGTCGCCGCCATCACCTGCTCCATGTCCGGCACAGCCGGCAGCTTGAGCCAGCTGTACGCGGACGTGCCGCCCAGCCCGGAGGCCACGGTGACGGCCCGGATCATCGCCTCGGTGGACAGGTCGTTGCGCAGCCGGCCGTCCACCCGGTGGGTGATGAACGGCTCGATCATGGCCAGCTGCGCGCCGCCGGCCAGCTCGCTGACCGCCTGCGCGCAGGCCTGGATGGCGCGGGCCGTGGCCGGGTCCCCCGGGTCCATGCGCAGCAGCATCTTGCCGCCGTCGAAGCCCATCCGGGTGATGGCGGCCGCGTCGTAGCCGGTGAATCGGTCGTCGATCTCGAACACGGTGCCCGCCAGCCCGCCCCGGTTCATCGACCCGATGACCACCTTGCCGTCCAGCGCGCCGAGCAGCAGCAGATCCTCCAGCACGTCGGCCGTGCCCAGCACGCCGCCGACACCTGGGTGCTGCAGCGCCAGGCACAGGCGTTCCAGCAGGTCGGCCCGGTTGGCCATGGCCAGCGGCTGGCGGCCGGCCCGCAGCACGCCGCGCGCCGGGTGGTCCGCGGCCACCAGCAGCAGCCGGCCGCTAGGGCCGGTCA
>DATCUG010000528.1:0-5052 GCA_036567525.1 Streptosporangiaceae bacterium
GGCCAGTGCCCGCCCAGCCTGCCGGGCCCGGACCGGTGGTGGCCATCACCGGGGCCGCCCGCGGCCTCGGCCATGCCCTCGCTCTGCGGCTGGCCACATCCTCGGCCGCCCGCCGGGTGATCGCGATCGATGACCACCGGGGCGACGTCGTCGGGGTGACCTGGCGGCTGGCCGACGTCCGGGACCCGGCGCTGGCCGCCCGGCTGACCGGGGTGGACGTCCTGGTGCACACCGACGTGGACATGTCGGCGGACACCGACCACCGGGCCCGGCGCGCGTTCAACGTACGGGCCGCGCAGACCGTGCTGACCGCGGCCGCGGCCGGCCGGGTGGGCCGGGTGATCCTGGTGACCAGCGCCATGGTGTACGGGGCTGACCCGGGTAACCCGGTGCCGCTGGCCGAGGACGCACCGCTGGGCCTGGACCACAACGGCAGCGTCGCGGGTGACCTGCTGGAGATCGAGCACCTGGCCCGGCGCTCGCCCCGGTCCCACCCGGGCATGGCCATCACCGTGGTGCGCCCGGCCGCGCTGGTCGGCGAGGGGGTGGACACCCTGATCACCCGGCATTTCGAGGCGCCCCGGCTGCTCACCGTGAAGGGCAGCACGCCACGCTGGCAGTTCTGCCACCTCGAGGACCTGGTGTCCGCGCTCGAACTGGCGGTGACCGGCCGCATCTGCGGCGCGTTCGCGGTCGGCTGCGACGGCTGGCTGGAACAGGACGAGGTGGAGGAGCTCAGCGGGCTGCGCCGCGTCGAGTTGCCCGCCGGGCTGACGTTCGGCACCGTGCAGCGGCTGCACCGGCTCGGCATCACCCCGGCGCCCGTGTCCGACCTGCGCTACATGGTGTACCCGTGGGTGGTGGACTGCCGTGCGCTGCGCGAGGCCGGCTGGCGGCCGTCCTACGACAACGCGACCGCGCTCGGGGTGCTGCTCAAGCAGCGGGCCGGGCATCATGCGGTGGCGGGCCGCCGGCTGCCCGGGAAGGAAGCCACCATCACCGCGGCCGGGGCGACGGTGGCGGTCATCGGCACCGCGGCCATCGTGCGGGCCGCGCGCCGCCGCAAGCGCGGCAGCTAGCCCCGCCACCCGCCCAGCCGGCCGTCGCGAGCGTGACAGCTAGCCCAGCCGGCCGCCCAGCCGGGCTTCCAGGTTCAGGCGCTACCTTGGCTCCGTGACTGTGATCCGGCTGGCCGAGATGCGCGATACCCCGCTATCTGTGGACGAAGTGCACAACGCCGTATCCGACCCCGCCGCAGGCGGGATTGTCCTGTTCACCGGCACGGTGCGAAACCACGATGGGGGCCGCGACGTGCGCCACCTGTCCTACTCCGCGCACCCGTCGGCGGCCGGCCTGCTGCGCCAGGTGTGCGAGAAGGTGGCCGCCGACTACCCGGTGACCGCGATCGCCGCCGTGCACCGCACCGGTGACCTGGAGATCGGCGACCTGGCTGTCGTGGTGGCGGTGTCCTGCCCGCACCGCGCCGAGGCGTTCGCCGCCTGCCGTGCCCTGATCGACGAGCTCAAACAGACCGTCCCGGTCTGGAAGCACCAGGTATTCGGCGACGGCGAGAGTGAATGGGTCAACAGTGCGTAGTCTTCCCCCCATGTCCCGCCGCACCGTCACCCTGCTGGTGGCCGGAATCGGGGTGGTGGCGGCGGCGCTCGCCGCGGCCCTGCTGCCGGTGCCGTATGTGATCCTCAGCCCCGGGCCGACGCTGAACACGCTGGGGCGCACCTCCAGCGGCCCGCTGATCAGCATCAGTGGGCACCCGACCTATCCGACCGCCGGGCACCTCAACCTGGTCACCGTGTCGTTCCTGGGCGGCCCGGGTGACGGCTTCAACGTATTCACCGCGCTGCGCGCCTGGCTCACCCCGCACGAGGCGGTCGTCCCGGAGCAGGAACTGTTCCCGTCCGGGCAGTCCGAGCAGCAGGTGGAGCGGCAGGACACGCTGCAGATGGTCGGCTCGCAGCAGACCGCCACAGCGGCCGCGCTGTGCGCGCTGAACATCCACTTCACCACGCTGGACACGGTCAGCCAGACCGAGAAGGGCACGCCGGCCGCCGGGGTGCTCAAGCCCGGCGACCAGATCACCGCGGTGGACGGCACGACGGTCGGCTGCGGCCACGACACCGGCACGCTGATCCGCAAGCACCCGCCGGGCAGCCAGGTCACGCTGACCGTGCTGCGCAAGGGCCAGACCCAGCACGTCACGCTGAAAACGGCCAACGTCCAGGGCCACTCGGTGATCGGGGTGTTCCTGACCGAGAACTTCAGATTCCCGTTCACCATCAAGATCAAGGTGGGCGATATCGGCGGCCCGAGCGCGGGCATGATGTTCGCGCTCGGCATCGTGGACAAGCTGACGCCGGGCAGCCTGACCGGCGGGAAGTTCGTCGCGGGCACCGGCGAGATCTCGGCCAACGGCGCGGTCTCGCCGATCGGCGGAATCCAGCAGAAGATGGCCGGGGCCCGGGCCGCCGGCGCGACCTGGTTCCTCACCCCGGCCGCGAACTGCGCGGACACCCGGGGGGCGGTGCCCGCCGGGCTGCACCTGGCCAAGGTGTCCACGCTGCACCAGGCGATTACCGACCTGGCCGCGATCAAGGCGGGCCGCAGCGTTTCCGGCTGCTGACCCGGCGGCCGCGGCGGGTGCGACGTGCCGGGCGGTAATCGGGGTAGATTGGCGCCGCGCGGCAGCGACGTGAGGGGGACTGCGTGAGCTTCCGGCCACCGGCACCGGCCAGGCCGCCTGGCCGCCCGGCGCTCGCCCTGGTCCGCTGGCCGCGGCTGGTGCTGCCGGTCATCGCCGGGCTGATCGGTTTCATCGTGCTGGTCGGCATCGTGGCCGGCATCTGGACCGACTGGCTGTGGTTCAGCGCCGTGCACTACTCCTCGGTGTTCGGCATCACCTACGGCACCCGGTGGGCCATGTTCTTCGTGGCCGGGCTGTTCATGGCCCTGGTCACCGGGGCCAACGCGGTGCTCGCCTACCGGCTGCGGCCGATCTACCGGCCGGTGCCCACGGCGGGCGGGAGCGGGGGCGGGGACAGCTACCGGCTGGCCATCGACCCGCACCGGCGGCTGCTGCTCGGCGTGCTGCTGGTCATGATCGGGGTGATCTCCGGGGTCACCGCGGCCGGGGCCTGGCGGACCTGGCTGCTGTTCATCAACCAGGTCCCGTTCCACGTCCAGGATCCCCAGTTCCACCTGGACCTGTCGTTCTTCGTGTTCACCTACCCGTTCATCCGGCTGGTGCTCGGCTACCTGTTCTGGGCCGTGCTGCTGTCGCTGGTGCTGGCCGCGCTGGTGCACTACCTGTACGGCGGGCTGCGCATGCAGGGCCGGCATCCCCGGGTGACGGTGGCCACCCAGGCCCACCTGTTCGTGCTGTTCGGGTCGTTCGTGCTGCTCAAGGCCCTCGCGTACTGGGTGGACCGGTACGGGATCGATTTCTCCCAGCGCGGCGCGGTGACCACCGGGGCGTCCTACACGGACGTGAACGCGGTGCTGCCGGCCAAGACCGTGCTGGCGGTGATCGCCGTGCTGTGCGCGCTGCTGTTCTTCGCCGGTGCGGCCCGGCGCAGCGCGATGCTGCCGGCTGTCGGGTTCGGGCTGCTGGTGCTGTCCGCCATCCTGATCGGCGGCCTCTACCCGGCCATCATCCAGCAGTTCGTCGTCAAGCCGAACGAGCTGGCCAAGGAGACCCCGTACATCCAGCGGGAGATCAACAGCACCCGGCAGGCGTACGGGATCACCGCGGCCACCGTCAAGGTGCACCAGTACCCGGCTACCGCCACCGCCAGCTCAGCCCAGCTGGCCAGCCAGGCGGCGGGGCTGCAGGGCCTGCGGCTGCTCGACCCGGACATCGTGTCGCCCACGTTCCAGCAGCTGCAGCAGGTCAAGAGCTACTACCAGTTCCCTGACCAGCTCGCTATGGACCGGTACCGGCTGGCCGGCAGCACACTGCCCAGGGACACGGTGGTCGCGGTGCGCGGCATGGGCGGCCCGCCGCCCGGCCAGGGCAACTGGATCAACAGCCACCTGGTCTACACGCACGGCTTCGGCGTGGTCGCGGCCACCGCGAACACGGTCCAGGGCAACGGCAACCCGTCGTTCGTGGAGAGCCAGATCCCGCCCACCGGGCAGTTCCGGCTGCGCCAGCCCCGGGTGTACTTCGGCCAGCAGCAGAACAGCTACGCGATCGTCGGCGGCCCGCACGGCAGCCACCAGGAGGAGCTCGACTACCCGTCAGACGGCGGCCAGCAGAACAACACCTACCAGGGCGGCGGTGGCGTGGCCGTCGGGTCGCCGGTGAACCGGCTGCTCTACGCGATCAAGTTCCGCGAGCTGAACATCCTGCTGTCCGGGGCGATCAACGGCGACTCGAAGATCCTCTACGACCGGCAGCCGCTGGCCCGGGTGGCCAAGGTGGCGCCGTTCCTCACCCTGGACGGCGAGACCTACCCGGTGGTGGCGGACGGGCAGATCTGGTGGGTGGTGGACGGGTACACCAGCACCGACCTGTACCCCTACTCGCAGCGGACGGGGCTGGCCCAGGCCACCTCGACCAGCGACGCGCCGGGCGGCTCGGTGGCCGGGCAGCAGGTCGGCCAGCTCAACTACCTGCGCAACTCGGTCAAGGCCGTGGTGAACGCGTACACCGGGGCGGTCAGGCTGTACGCCTGGGACCCGCAGGACCCGGTCCTGCGGACCTGGATGCGCGCCTTCCCCGGCGTCATCAAGCCGAAGCAGGACATCCCCGGCTACCTGGTGCCGCACCTGCGTTACCCGCCGGACCTGTTCGAGGTGCAGCGGCAGGTGCTCGCGCAGTACCACGTGCTGTCGGCGCAGTCGTTCTACGGCGGGCAGAACTTCTGGTCGGTGCCCGACCAACCGGGCACCCCCCAGTCCCAGTCGATCAGCCAGCCGCCGTACTACCAGACGATGACCATGCCGGGTGCGCTGACGCAGTTCTCGCTGACCTCCTCGCTAAACCAGCGCGGCCGCCAGAACATGGCCGCCTACCTGGCCGTGGACAGCAACCCG
>DATCUG010000529.1:0-6638 GCA_036567525.1 Streptosporangiaceae bacterium
CCCAGCCGGCGCACCAGCAGGCTCTTCGCGGTCAGCTCGGTGGCCGCGCCGAGCACCGCGAACCGGGCCGCCTGGCCGGCCTGCCCGGATGGCGCGGCGATCATGCCGAGGCCACCCGCCGCCGACGCGGCCGAGCCGGCGAACAGGTAGGGCATCTCGCGGTGTCCCTCGTGCCAGGCCGGCACCGCCGTGTCGCAGATCAGCGCCGCGGTGTAGGTGCAGATGGCCGGGCCCAGCGCGGTCGCGGCGGCGGTCGCGGCCGCCCCGGTCCTGGGCAGCCGGCCGGTCACCGCGCAGGCGGCCGCGACGGTGGACGCCCCGCCGAACCCGGACAGCAGCCAGGACCCCACGCTCATCGGCGAGGTGACCTTGGCCACCCGCAGCATGTTCAGGAACCGCTCCGGGCGGCCCAGGTCATGCACCAGCGCCGCGCCGGACAGCCCGATCGCCCCGACCGCGCTGACCTTCGCGGCCCGGGCCAGTTCGTGGTGGCCGGCCGCGTGGGCGAACCCGGCCAGCACCGAGGACGCGCCGGCCAGCCCGCCGAAGAACAGGTAGCTGGCCACGTCCTGGGCGCTCCACGGCGGCTCCTTGATGACCGGCTTGCCGTAGTACGAGTCCGGCCGCGCCCGCGGCACCTGCAGTTCCTCGCCGCCACGGCGCTGGCCATCCCGGCGCCGCTGGCCGTCACGGCGCTGGCCCTCACGGTCTGGACGGTCCCGCCGGTCCCGCTCGTGCTGGCCCCGGCCGTGCACGCCGAATCGGTCCCGGGCCCAGGTCATGGCCACAGGTTCCGGCCCAGGGCGGTGGCCAGCCCGCCCGCCAGCAGCCCGGCCCCGGCGATGGCCACGTGCCGCCACATCCGCGGCAGGTCCCGGGTGGTGACCACCGGATCCGGCGGCAGCCCGTACACCTCCGGCTCATCCAGCAGCAGGAAGAACGCCCCGGCTCCGCCGATGCCGTCGGCCGGGTCCTCCAGGTACAGCCGGGCGGAGTCCTCGCCCGCCAGGTGCAGTTCCTCCACCCGCAGCTGAGCCCGCTCACGCAACTCGTCCACCGGGCCGAACTGGATCGACTGGGTCGGGCAGGCCTTGGCGCAGGCCGGCTCGAGGCCGTCGCCGATCCGGTCGTAGCACAGCGTGCACTTCCACGCCCGGCCGTCGTCCTCGCGCCGGTCGATGACGCCGAACGGGCAGGCCGGGACGCAGTACCCGCAGCCGTTGCAGATGTCCGACTGGACCACCACGGTGCCGAACTCGGTACGCATCAGCGCCCCGGTCGGGCAGACATCCAGGCAGGCCGATTCGGTGCAGTGCTTGCACACGTTGCTGGACATCAGCCAGCGGGAGCCGTCCGCGCCGGATCCGGAGCCAGATCCAGTTCCGGCGGTCTCGCCCGGCCGCTCGATCTGCTCGATGAACGCGACGTGCCGCCAGGTCGACGCGCCCAGGCCGCCGGTGTTGTCGTAGGACATCCCGGTCAGCGTGAGCCCGTCCTCGGGCACCGCGTTCCATGTCTTGCAGGCCACCTCGCAGGCTTTGCAGCCGATGCACACCGAGGTGTCGGTGAAGAAGCCCATCCGCGGCGGGTGCTCGCCGTACCCAGCGTGCGCCGCCGGGTCTTGTGCAGCAGAGCCGAATGCCTGGGTGCTCATCTCACACCTGGGTCCCTGTCTCGTCGGTGATGCCCGCCCGCTGCTGGTAGGACCGGATCAGGTCGCGCAGCTCCGGCCCGTGCGGCCGCCGCCCCGGCTGGATGTCCACCGCCATCGCCTTGACCTCCTGGATGTGCACGTTCGGGTCCAGGGCCAGGTGGGACAGTTCGTTGGCCGCGTCCCCGGTGGTCAGCCCGTTCGGCCCCCAGTGCCAGGGCAGCCCGATCTGGTGCACCGTCCGCCCGCCCGCCTGCAGCGGCTTCATCCGCCTGGTGACCAGCACCCGGGCCTCGATCGCGCTGCGCGCGCTGATGATGGTGGCCCAGCCCAGGTGCTCAAGCCCGCGCTCGGCGGCCACCTCCGGGGACACCTCGCAGAACATGGCGGGCTGCAGTTCGGCCAGGTAGGGCAGGAACCGGGACATCCCGCCGGCCGTGTGATGCTCGGTCAGCCGGTAGGTGGTGGTGACGTACGGGAACACCTCGGACCCGGGCTCCCGCCCGCTGGGCTGGAACCGGTTCTCGCGGTTGTCGATCATCTCCCGCACCGGGTTGCGCTGCTGGCCGTAGAGCAGGTTGGGCAGCGGCGACTCCTGCGGCTCGTAGTGCGTGGGCAGCGGGCCGTCCACCAGCCCGGCCGGCGCGAACAGCCACGCTTTGCCGTCGGCCTGCATGATGAACGCGTCGGTGCCGGAGATCGCGGCCACCCCGTCCGCGCCGGGCGGCGGCCGGTAGGACGGCGGCCGGTCGGCGACGAAGTCGGGGTTGTCATGCCCGGTCCACTTGCCCTGCTCCTCGTCCCACCAGACGTACGCCTTGCGCTCGCTCCACGGCCTGCCGTCCGGGTCGGCCGAGGCCCGGTTGTACAGGATCCGCCGGTTGGCCGGCCAGGCCCAGCCCCACTCCGGGGCGACCCAGCTCTGCTCCCGGCCGGGCTTACGCCGGTCGGCCTGGTTCACCCCGCCGGCCCGCACCCCGCAGTAGATCCAGCAGCCGCAGACAGTGGACCCGTCCGACGTGAGCTGCGTGTAGGAGGACAGCGGGTTCCCGCCCGCGTCCCAGCCGTTGACCTCGGCCAGCACCGCTTCGGCGGACGGCTCGTCCTGCGACCCCTCGGTCGGGTAGTCCCAGGTCAGGTCCAGCACCGGCCGGTCCATCTCGGTCTGCGAGCCGGCCAGCCTGGCCCGGATCCGGCGGCCCAGGTGATAGATGAACCACAGGTCGCTGCGGGCATCCCCGGCCGGCTCCACCGCGGTGTGGTGCCACTGCAGCATCCGCTGGGTGTTGGTGAAGCTGCCGCTCTTCTCGGTGTGCGCGGCGGCGGGCAGGAAGAACACCTCGGTCTTGATGTCCTCGGTGCGCATCTCGCCGGTTTCGATCTCCGGGCCGTTCTTCCAGAATGTGGCGCTCTCGATCATCACCAGGTCGCGGACCACCAGCCAGTCCAGGCTGGCCAGGCCCATCCGCTGCATCCGCGCGTTGGCCGAGCCGACCGCCGGGTTCTGCCCGAACAGGAAGTAGCCGGTGCAGGTGCCCTCGATCTGGGCCTGCACCGTCGGGTACGTGCTGTGGTCGCCGGTCAGCCGGGGCAGGTAGTCGAAGCAGAACTCGTTGTCCGCGGTGGCCGCGTCACCCCAGTACGCCTTGAGCAGGCTGACCATGTAGTCCTTGGTGTTGGCCCAGAACCCCTTCTGCGTCTTCTCGGCTTCGACATAGGCGTCCAGGTCGTCCGGCCGGTCCGGGTGCGCGAACGGCATCGGCAGGTAACCGGGCAGCAGGTCGAACAGGGTGGGGATGTCGGTGGAGCCCTGGATGGAGGCGTGCCCGCGCAGGGCCAGGATGCCGCCGCCGGGCCGGCCCATGTTGCCGAGCAGCGCCTGCAGGATGGCCGCGGTCCGGATGTACTGCACCCCGACCGTGTGCTGGGTCCAGCCCAGGCTGTACACGAACGCGGTGGTCTTGTCCCGGCCGGAGTTCTCGGTGACCAGCCGGGCCACCTCGAGGAACTGCTCCTCCGGCACCCCGGCCACCTCGGCCACCAGTTCCGGCGTGTACCGGGCGAAGTGGCGCTTGAGGATCTGCAGCACGCAGCGCGGGTGCTGCATGTCCGGATCGGTGTCCGGCTCCGGGTGCGCGGCCGCGCCGCCCGAGCCGTGCGCCTCGCCGCGGGCCGCCTGGCGGACTTCCCGCTTGTGCTGGCGCTGCATGCCACGCGCGCCGCTGGCCGGGGCGATGTCCTCGTCGCCCTGGTAGCTCCAGGACTCCCAGTCGTAGGTGCGGTGCTCCGGGTCGAAGCCGGAGAACAGCCCGTCCAGGTCCTCGGGGTCCTGATAGTCCTCGCTGATGATGGTCGGGCCGTTGGTGAAGTTGGCCACGTACTCGTGGAAGTACTTCTCGTGCTGCAGCACGTAGTTGATCAGGCCGCCGACGAACGCGATGTCCGCGCCGGCCCGGATCGGGACGTGCACATCCGCCACCGCGCTGGTCCGGCTGAACCGCGGGTCGACATGGATGATCGTGGCTCCCCGGGCCTTGGCCTCCATCACCCACTGGAAGCCGACCGGGTGGGCCTCGGCCATGTTCGAGCCCTCGATCAGGATGCAGTCCGAGTTCTGCAGATCCTGCTGGAAGGTGGTCGCGCCGCCGCGGCCAAAGCTAGTCCCCAGACCGGGGACGGTGGAGGAGTGTCAAATCCGGGCCTGATTCTCGATCTGCACCGCGCCGAGCGCGGTGAACAGCTTCTTGATCAGGTAGTTCTCTTCGTTGTCCAAAGTGGCCCCGCCCAGGCTGGCCAAGCCCAGCGTGCGCCGGGTGCGCCGCCCGTCGACTTCCTCCTGCCAGCCCTTGCGGCGGGCGTCGATGACCCGGTCGGCGATCATGTCCATCGCCGTGTCCAGGTCCAGGCTCTCCCAGCCGGTGCCGCCCGGCCTGCGGTACAGCACCTGGTACTGACGGCTGTCCCCGGTGGTCAGCTGCAAGCTGGCCGAGCCCTTGGGGCACAGGTGCCCGCGGCTGACCGGCGAGTCCGGGTCGCCCTCGATCTGGGTGACCTGCTCGTCCTGGACGTAGACGTTCTGCCCGCAGCCCACCGCGCAGTACGGGCAGATGGACTTGACCACCCGGTCCGCGGTGGCGGTCCGCGGCCGCAGCCGCTCGCTGGCCCCGCTCTTGGTGGCCGCGCCGAGCCCGAGCCGGTCCGCGCCGGTCAGCTGCCGGTACACCGGCCAGGATCCGATCCAGGTGCGCTTGCCCATAGCACCACCTTCCGGCACGAGTTCTCATGCTTAGCTAACCACTCCCGTCCCACACCTTGCAGCCCAGGTTTCTAACACCTGCCGCGCGCTGGTTAGCATCGAGGCATGCCGGATTCCGCAGGCATCGTGCTGGCCGGTGGGCGGTCGTCCCGGATGGGCTCGCCCAAGGCGGCGCTGGAGTGGCACGGCTCGACGCTGCTCCGGCGGACGGTGAGCATCCTGGCCCGGGTGACCGGCGGGCCGGTGGTGGTGGTCCGGGCGGCCGGCCAGCCGCTGCCCGCGCTGCCACCGGACGCCGAGGTCGTGGACGACCCGCGCCCGGGCCAGGGCCCGGTGCAGGGCATCGCGGCCGGCCTGGCCGCGCTGGCCGGCCGGGCCGACACGGCGTTCGTCAGCGCCACCGACCTGCCGTTCCTGCATCCCGCGTTCGTCAGCCGGGTGCTCCGCGCGGCCGGCGGCGACGGCGCCGACGTGGCGCTGCCGGTGGCCCGCGGCTACCCGCAGCCACTGGCCGCCGCGTACCGGACCGCGCTCGCCCCGGTCGCGGACAAGCTGGTCGCGGCCGGGCGGCTGCGCCCGGCCTTCCTGTTCGGCGAGTGCACGGTGGACCGGCTGGACGAGCCGGCCCTGCGCGCCGACCCGGCCCTGGCCGCGGCCGATCCCGCGCTGGACTCGCTGGTCAACATCAACGACCCGGCCGATTACCAGGCGGCCCTGGCCGTGCCCGCGCCCGAGGTGACGGTCCAGCGGTTTGGCACGCTGGCTGACGGGCAGCGTGGCCCGCAGCCGGTGCGCGCCGCCACCGTGGCCGAGGCGGCGGCGGCCGCCGGGGTCGCCTTCGACGGGCACATCGTGGCCGCGCTGAACGGCGACCAGCTGACCCGGGACGGCGAAACCCCGCTGGTCGCCGGGGACACGGTGCTGTTCATGACGGCCGATGCGGGAGGCTGAGCTCGCGATGACCACGCCGGGTGGCTACTGCGGCCAGGCGCTCATCGTCGACGTCGGCGCGGGCACCTCGGAGCGGCTGCCGCTGCCTGACGGCGTGCTCCGCGGCTATCTCGGCGGGGCCGGGCTGGGCACCTGGCTGATGCACCGCCTCGGGCCGCCCGGCGTCGACCCGCTGGCCCCGGAGGCCCCGCTGGCGTTCGTGTTCTCCCCGCTGGTCGGCACCCCGCTGACCACCAGCGCCAAGTTCGCCGTGGTGGCCAAGTCCCCGCTGACCGGCATGCTGAACGACGCCCTGTCCTCCAGCCAGTTCGCGATCGCGGGCAAGCTCACCGGCCACGACGCCATCGTTATGAAAGGTGCGTGTGCTCAGCCATCCGCGGTGCTGGTGGATGGCGACGGCGCGCGGGTGATCGGCGCGGCGGAATTGTGGGGACTGCCCGCGGCGGAGGCGGAGCGGCGCTTGCGGGACCAGCTCGGCCAGGGCTGGCGGATAGCTTCGATCGGGCCGGCCGGGGAGCGCGCCGTCCGGTACGCCACGATCTCGCACGACGGGCGGCACGCCGGGCGCGGCGGCCTGGGCGCGGTGCTCGGCGCGAAGCGGGTCAAGGCGGTCGCGGTCCGCGCCGCCATCAAGGTCGGCCCGGCCGACCCGGCGGCCGTGCTGGCCGCCGCGCGCGACCTGCGGGCCCGCTCGTTCGGGCCGGCCACGGCCAAGTACCGCGAGCTGGGCACGCTGGGCAACCTGCTCACGTTCAACGCGCTGGCCACGCTGCCCACCCG
>DATCUG010000530.1:0-5552 GCA_036567525.1 Streptosporangiaceae bacterium
GGCGGAAACCAGATGTAGCCGAGTCGTCATCACGGGAGAAGAACCACAGCTCGTTCGGTTGTTCAAGGTCGAAAACCAGGCTGCCGCGGTCACCGTTCATCTCGATGCGTAGCTGATTCTTGCGGCCGGTGGCGAAGCGGGTCGCCTCGAACGAGGCCAGCGCGCCGTTCCCCAGCCGGGCCAGGAACAGCGCCGCGTCGTCCACGGTTACCGGGCCGGCGCCCGGCCCATCGGGCAGCGGGCGCTCGTCGACGAAGGTGGCGGTGGCGGCGGACACGCCGGTGATCCGATCCCCGGTCAGGTAATGGACCAGGTCGACGATGTGGGCGCCCAGGTCGCCGAGCGCACCGGATCCGGCGCGCTCCCGCCGCAGCCGCCAGGTGAGCGGGAACGACGGGTCGACCAGCCAGTCCTGCAGGTACGTCGCCCGGACATGACGGATTTGCCCGACCCGTCCGTCGTTCACCAGCTTCCGCGCGAAGGCTACCGCCGGGACGCGACGGTAGTTGAAGCCGGTCATGGCCCGGACGCCACGCGTCGCGGCCCGCGCCGCGACCTCCGCCATGGCCGATGCCTCCGTCAGCGTGTTGGCCAGCGGCTTCTCGCACAGCACGTGCTTGCCCGCGTCCAGCGCGGCGATGGCGATCTCCGCGTGCGAATCACCTGGCGTGCACACGTCGATGAGCTGCACGTCGTCACGGTCCAGCAGGGCGTGCCAGTCGGTCTCGACGCGGCTGAAGCCGTACCGCCCGGCGGCGGCTCGCGCGGCCGCCCCATCCCGGCCGCACAGCGCGGCCAGCACCGGCCGCAGCGGCAGGTCGAACACGTGCGGGGCAGTGCGCCAGGCGTGCGAGTGGGCCGCGCCCATGAACGCGTACCCGGCCATGCCCACGCCGAGCGGCGGTGGCTGGTCCACGTGTCCTCCAGCGAGTTCAGGCCCCAGTGGTCAGGTCCCGGTGGTCAGGTCCCAGTGGTCAGGGCAAGGTGCGGGCCAGCGGGTCCCAGTCCGCGGGCAGCACATCCGGCACCAGGAAGGTGGTGCCCACCGGCTCGAACGTACCCCCGGTCAGCGACCTGGTGATGGCTTCCATGGTGTCCAGCACGTGCAGCGCCAGCTCGCCGGACGCGCGGTGCGGGACACCCGTGCGCACCGCCCGGGCCAGGTCCAGGGCGCCCAGGCCGCGGCCCGCGGTGGTCCCGGCGGCCGGGATGGCCGTCCACTCGTCGTCGCCGGCCCGGCGGATCCGGACCTCGCCGTCGAACCGGTTCGGGTCGGGCATGGCCAGCGTCGCCTCGGTGCCGGTGATCTCCACGAAGCCGTGCCGCCGCAGCGGTGAGTCGAAGCTGAACTGCACCGAGGCGGCCGCGCCGCCCGCGTAGTCGATCAGCGCGGCGACATAGGTCGGCATCTCCACCTGGAACGCCAGCCCAGCCCGCGGGCCACTGCCGATCACGCGCTGGTCCTGGCTGCGGCGGCCGAGCGCGGCCACGCCGGTGGCCGGGCCGAACAGGCTGGCCAGCACGGTCAGGTAGTACGGCCCGATGTCGAACAGCGGGCCCGCGCCGCGCTGGTACAGGAACTCCGGCGCCGGATGCCAGCGTTCCGGGCCCGGGTCCTGCATCAGGGTCAGCGCGGTCTGCGGCTCGCCGATGGCGCCCTCGGCGATCAGCCGCCGCGCCGTCTGCAGCCCGGCGCCCAGCACGGTGTCCGGCGCGCAGCCGATCCGTACCCCGGCCCGGGCCGCCTCGGCCAGCAGCGCGCGCCCGTCCCCTGTATCGAGCGCGAGCGGCTTTTCAATCCAGACACTTTTCCCCAACGCCACTGCCTGGCGGGCCACGTCGGTATGCGCGGCGGGGATGGTGAGGTTGACGACCAGTTCCACGTCGGGGTGCCCGACCGCCTGCGCGGTGCTGCCCGCGCCCGGCACCCCGTACTTGTCCGCCTGGAGCTTGGCCCGCTCCAGGTCGAGATCCGCGCAGAACAGCACGCGCAGATCGGGGAACGAGGTCAGGTTGCTCAGATACGCGTCGCTGATCGTGCCGCAGCCGACGACGGCCACGCCGACCGGCTCACCGGGCATCGCGCACCACCGGCTGGGCCAGGTCATGCGCGGCCAGCCAGGCCAGGCTGTCGCCGACCGCCGTCATCATGTCGGTCGCGCACCAGTCCAGCTCGACCACGTGCCACTCCGCGGACCGGGCCGCGGCCAGGATTTCGGCCACCGGCATCCGCCCGGCGCCGACCGCGGTCATCGGGTCGTCCTTGGTCACCGGCCCGTCCTTCACGTGCAGGTAGCGGACCCGGTCACCGAGCCGGCCGAGCAGCGCGGGCACGTCCTGGCCGCCGACCGCGGCCCAGTACGTGTCCACCTCGAGCAGCACCCCGTCGTCCAGCTCTTCGCCCAGCACCTCCAGGGCGGGCCGCCCGCCGACCGACACGGCCAGCTCGTGGTCGTGGTTGTGGTAGACGAGCCGCAGCCCGTCGCCGGCCAGCCGGCTGGCCAGGCCGTTCAGCTCGGCGGCCACCGCGCGCACGCTGTCCGCGTCGGCGAACCGGTCCGGCGGCAGGTAGGGCACGATGACGGTGCCCGCGCCGAGCGTCCGGGCCGCCTGGATCACGGCGCTGGCCTGGTCGCCGGCCGGCATGGCATGCACGCTGCACACGGCCAGCCCGGCCGCGGCCAGGTCGGCGGCCAGCCCGGCCGGGTCGTCGAGGATGTTGAACGGCTCGACCGCGCCGTAGCCGAAGGCCGCGATCTGTTCCAGGACGCCTTTCCGGTCGTTCGCGAACTGGTCGCGGACGGTGTAGAGCTGGACGGCGGGCGGGTTGCTGGTAGTCACGCGGACCGGCTCCTCAGCAGTTTTCGAAAAGTATTCGCCTGCCAGTTCAGGCTAGATTGGCCCTCGATCCTGGTCAATAGGGACAACGCGGTTACCATGGGTGCCGGTCTCGCGCGTATGCGGAGGCCTGCTGGAGCTACCCTTTCGAAAAGTGAGGCCGCCCGTGGCGCGTGACACCGGCCGCAGCACGCTGGTCGACATCGCGGCCGAGGCGGGCGTGTCCGTGTCGGCCGTGTCCAAGGTGCTCAACGGCCGGACCGACGTGGCCGCGGGCACCCGGGCCCGGATCGCCGCCCTGCTCCGGGAGAACGGCTACCAGGTGGCGTCCCGGCTCGGCTTCGGCGTGGTGGACCTGCTGATCGACAACCTGCACAGCCCGTGGTCCGAGGAACTGCTGCACGGCACCGTGCAGGCGGCCGACGAGTCCGCGGTCAGCGTGGTGGTCAGCACGGTGGACTCGTCCGCTGGGTTCACCCGGTGGCTGGACCGGGCGGCCGGCCGGGGTACGGACGGCGCGCTGTGCGTGCTGCACCTGCCGGACAGCCGTGAGCTGCAGCGGCTGGCCGCGGCCCGGATCCCGCTGGTGCTGATCGACCCGCGCGAGGAGCCGGGGGCTGGCATCCGGTCGGTGGGCACCACCAACTGGCAGGGCGGGCTGACCGCCACCCGGCACCTGATCGAGCTCGGCCACCGCCGGATCGGGATCATCGGCGGCCCGGAACAGCTCTGGTCCAGCCGGGCCCGGCTGGCCGGGTACCGGGCCGCACTGCAGGCGGCCGGCCTGCCCGCCGCGGCCGAACTGGTCCGCCGGGACGGCTTCTGCCTGGACGGCGGCCGCCGCCAGGGCGGGCATCTGCTCGACCTGGCCGAGCCGCCCACCGCGATCGTGGCCGGCAACGACAGCCAGGCGTTTGGCGTGCTGCAGGCGCTGGCCGAGCGCGGGCTGCGGGCCCCGGCCGACCTGAGCGTGATCGGCTTCGACGACGTGCCGGTCGCGTCCTGGGCCACCCCGGCGCTGACCACCATCCGGCAGCCGCTGGCCGCGATGGCCGCCACCGCGTTCCGGATGCTGCGCAGCGGGGCAGGCGGGCGGGCCGACGAACCGCAGCACATCGAGGTGGCCACCACGCTGGTGATCCGGGAGAGCACCGCCCCGCCGGCCCGGTAGCACCGGGCTATTTCATGGCCAGCCAGCCAGACTATGGACGAACATGTACGTATCGGTTGAGGCGCGCCGGCACATCGCTTAGTCTCCCTCTGTTACCCGCTGTTATCAGGGAGACCTCCCATGCCTCGTCTGCCCGGTCGCGTCCGTGTCCTGTGTGTGGCCGCGGCGGCCGCGCTGCTCGCGGCGGGGTGCAGCGGCAGCGGCGGCTCCGGTTCGGTGGGCGGCCTGGAGAAGACCAACCTGGTCGTCGCGGCGGTGCCCGCGATGGACTCCGCCGGACTGTACATCGCGCAGCAGCGCGGCTACTTCGCCCAGGAGGGCCTGCACGTCCAGATCGTGCCCGCCATCAGCAGCGCCGACGTGATCAGGAAGCAGCTGGCCAACGGGTTCGACATCACCGCGGGCGCCTACCCGTCCTACATCCAGGCGGACGAGCAGCACCACGCCAACCTCAAGGTGCTGGTGGCCGGGTCGACCATGGCGCCGAACATCCAGGAGATCGTGGTCCCGGCCGGGTCGAAGATCACCAAGATGTCCCAGCTGGCCGGCCAGACGATCACGCTCAACGCGACGAGGAACATCGGCGAACTGCTCGTCGACTCGATGTGGCAGGACAACGCCGTTCCAGGCAAGCCCAAGTACAACGTCCAGCCGTTCCCCAACATGGGCGCGATGCTGGCCCAGCACAAGCTCACCGCAGCCTGGCTGCCCGAGCCGTTCATCAGCGAGGACGAGGAGAAGTACGGCGTCCAGCCGCTGGCCGACGCCAACCAGGGCGCGGCGGAGAGCCTGCCGATTGAGGGCTATGTCGTGACCCAGTCCTGGCTGAACAAGTACCCGCACACCGCCGAGGCGTTCAAGACCGCGATGGATAAGGCGCAAGCCGTCGCGGCCACCGACCAGAACGCGGTGCAGAAGTCGATGACCGCGTTCGCGCAGGTCCCGTCGCTGGCCGCGTCGGTGCTGCCGCAGCCCGGCTTCCCGACCGAAACCCAGGCCGGGCCGCTGCAGCGGGTGATCACCCTGATGGTGAACTTCAACCTGCTGCCCCAGGGCTACAATGCGGCCAACCTGATCGCCAAGATCCCCGGCCACTGAGCTAACCCGGCCCGAAGCGCCGCCGCGGCAGGCACGCTGACTGGCCTGACCGGGGATGGCCGCCCGCGCAGGGGGGCGGCAATCCCCGGCTTCGCGCTCAGCCGCTGAAACCTGGGATCCCGGCCCCGCCGACCGTGGTCCGTACGTCCAGGTACACCGGCCCGCCGTTCCGGCAAGCCCGGAACGCGAACGGCACCTCGACCGACCGGCGGTCGTTCGGCGGGTAGACGCGCAGTGCCACCGCGTTGGCTGGGTCACACGAGGCGGCCGGGAAGTTGGTCACGTCCACGATCCGGAGCAGGACATGCGCGGTCGCACCCGGGCGCAACGTCACCAGGCGGACCGGGTCGGCATGGTCCCGGGCCGCCGCCCGGCCGAGCTGGCCGCCGCCGCGGCTCACCGCGGATACCCCCGGGAAGCCGTACAGCGTGCACGCCTGGCCGGA
>DATCUG010000531.1:0-3740 GCA_036567525.1 Streptosporangiaceae bacterium
GACCGGCTTGGCGAACGCCCAGTCGTAGGCGAAGTTCATGAAGCAGCCGTCGGCGGTGTCGAACAGGCTCATCCCGGCCGCGAACAAGAACGGCAGCCCGCCGATGACCGCGGTGCCGGCCAGCACCAGCAGGGCCACCTCGGTGGCGGTGTCGAAGCCGAGGCCGAACAGGAAGCCGATCGGGTACATCTTCCACGGCGAGTCGATCCGCCGGGCCAGCGGGCCGAGGAATCGGTTCATCAGGCCGCGCTTGTTCAGCTGCTCTTCCAGTTGCTCGTCGTTGTAGCGGCCCGCGCGCATGTCGCGGAACATCCGGACGATACCGGCCAGGATCACGATGTTGATCGCCGCGATCAGGAACAGGAACACGCCGGACACCATGGTGCCGATGATGTTGGTCGTGTACTGCAACTGCGAGCCGGAGTTCTTCACCTGCTCGTCCAGCGACCGGATGCCGAAGTTCAGCAGCAGCGCCAGCACGAACACCACGCTGGAGTGGCCGAGCGAGAACCAGAAGCCGACCGACAGTGGCCGCTTGCCCTCGCTGACCAGTTTGCGGGTGGTGTTGTCGATGGCCGCGATGTGGTCGGCGTCGAACGCGTGCCGCATGCCCAGGGTGTAGGCCAGGATTCCGGTGGTGAAGCCGAACGTCTCGGTCTTGCTGATGTGAAAGTGACCGCTGACCGCCACGGCCAGCATGGCCCAGCCGGCCACGTTGAGGACGACGACCGTCAGCGCCATCGCGGCCGCCCGGGACCATTCGCGCGGGGTTAGCCCGCTGCGGATCCTGGCCAGCCGGGCGCGCGGATCAGCCATCTGGTCACCTTTCCTGCGAGGGGCTCGCTGTCAGCAGCGTAGGACTTATTGCAAGTTACTCGCAACAACGCATGCTAGGTAGCTGCGCCTCTTACCCGCTTCCCGTGCCGGTGCGGGAGGTGGTGACCGAAGTGCGGGCGGTGGTGACCGGAGTTGCCGGGTCAGCTGGCCCGGGCTTCGACCTGGCGCTTGATCCGGGCCAGCATGGCCGACATGCCGCGCAGCCGCAGCGGGCTGACCAGATCCTGCAGCCCCAGTGCGGTGGAGAACTCGGCCGGGGTGGCCAGGATCTCCCGCGCGGTCAGCCCGTCCAGCCCGGCATGCAGGATGCTGGCGAACCCGCGGGTGGTCGGGGCCTCGGGCGGCGCGTCGAAGAACAAATGCACGGTGTCGTCGTCGCCCACCTCGACCGCCAGGAACAGTGGCGACTGGCACTCGGGCACCGCTTCGAGCAGGTCACGGTGCTCGGCGAACCGGTCCGGCAGCGGTGGGAGCTCACCCGAGAACTCCAGCAGCAACTGCAGCTTCTCCTGGCCGGACACCGCGTCGAAGTCGTCCACGATGTCCTGCAGCCGAGGGTTCAGCGTGCCGGCGCTGGTCACGGTTTGTCTCCCTGGGTGATGGGCACGCCGACGCTGTTCCCCCACTCGGTCCAGGACCCGTCGTAGTTGCGCACGGCCGGGTAGCCGAGCAGGTGGGTCAGCACGAACCAGGTGTGACTGGACCGTTCCCCGATCCGGCAGTACACGACCACGTCGTCGGCCGGGCGGAGCCCGGCCTCGCCGGCGTAGATGGCTTCGAGTTCCTTGCGGCTGCGGAACGTCGCGTCCTCCGCGGCCGCCCGGGCCCATGGGATGTTCACCGCGCCCGGGATGTGCCCGCCGCGCAGCGCCCCCTCCTGCGGGTAATCCGGCATGTGCAGCAGTTCCCCGGAGTACTCGCCCGGTGAGCGCACGTCGATCATCGGCTGGCCGAGATGCGCGCGGACCTGGTCGCGGAACGCCCGGGCCCGCGAATCGTCACGCTCGACTACCGGGTAGTCGGTGCGTGGGCGGTCCGGGACCGCGGTGCTCAGCGGGCGGTCCTCGGCGATCCACTTGGCCCGGCCGCCGTCCAGCAGCCGCACGTCCGGGTGGCCGAACAGGGTGCACACCCACAGCGCGTACGCCGCCCACCAGTTGTTCCGGTCCCCGTACAGCACCAGCGTGGTGTCCCGGGAGATGCCCTTGTCCGACATCAGCCGGGCGAAGCCCGCGCCGTCCACGTAGTCCCGGGTGACCGGGTCGTTCAGCTCGGTGTGCCAGTCCAGCTTGACCGCACCCGGGATGTGCCCGGTCTCGTACAGCAGCACGTCCTCGTCGGACTCGGCCACCACCAGACCGGGGTCATCGAGGTGCTCGGCCAGCCACTCCGTGCTCACCAGCATCTCCGGGTGCGCGTAGTCCTGGAACTTGGCCGTCGTGTCCTGTGCCAGCGTCACGAGTCTCGTCACCTCCGTTGCTGTCCGGCCCGGGGCGTCTGCCACGCCCGGGGCGGCTGAGATCTGCCTCTCTTAGAGGCAACGCAGCCACCTGGCCGGCCCTTCCCGGGTGTCCCTACCGCCAGCCTAGGCCGCCTAACCGCACCGGGTTTGCCAGGTCCTGCGTCAGGCCAGACCTAGGAAGGGACCCGAGATGACCGCAGCACCCGAACCCATCAGGCTGGACCGGCTGCCGATGGCCGAGGACCGGACCGCCGCGTACAGCTTCCTCCGCGCGGCCGGTCCAGTGCTGCGCACCGCGTTCGGCTCGTACCTGATCACCTCGGCCGGGGCAGCCGAGTTCGCGTTCAGGAATCCCGCGCTGTTCTCCTCGCGGCGCGCGTTCGACCTGGTGGGCAGCCCGCTGCCGCTGGTGCCGATCGCCTTCGATCCGCCCGAGCACACCCGGTACCGGCGCATCCTGCAGCCCTTCTTCAGCCCGCGCGGCGTCGCGGCCTGGTTGCCGCAGGTGCGCGCGCTGGCCCGCGAGCTGATCGACGGCGTGGCCGGCCAAGGCCACTGCGACCTGGTGACCGACTTGGCCGTGCCACTGCCGGCCCAGGTGTTCCTGACCCTGTTCGGCCTGCCGGTCCAGGACCGGGACCAGCTGAACACCTGGAAAGAAGGCCTGCTCCGGGCGAGTCCGGGCGGCCCCGGGGAGACCCGGAAAGAGCACGCGATCCGGATGGGTACCGAACTCTTCGAGTACCTGGTCGAGCACGTCGCCCAGCGGCGCCGGGACGGCAGCCGCGCCGGCCTGCTTGGCCAGTTGCTGACCGACACCGGCGACGACCGGCTGACCGACGAGGAGATCTACGGGCTGGCCTTCCTGTTCGTGCTGGCCGGGCTGGAGACGGTCACCTCGGCGCTGAGCACTGCCTTCGCCGTGCTGGCCAGCCAGCCCTCGTTGCGAGCGAGGATTGCCGGCGGCCCGGCGGTGATCCCGGCCGCGGTGGAGGAACTGCTCCGGGTGGACGGCCCGCTGCTGTTCGTGCCACGGGTGACCACCCAGGACGTGGAGGTGGCCGGCCAGGTCATCCCGGCGGGTGCGCTGGTGCAGGTCATGGTGGCCGTCGCGGACCGGGACCCGGCCGGGCACCCAGACCCGGACGTGATCGACTTCGGCCGGCAAGAGCGGAACCTGGCTTTCGGCGGCGGGCCGCACCGCTGCCTCGGGTCGCACCTGGCCCGGATGGAGATGCGGGTAGCGATCGAGGAGTGGCACCGGCGGATCCCGGAGTACCAGCTGGCGCCGGGGCCCGCGCCGCGGGTGACCTGGCCGGCCGGCGTGGTCGGCATCCGCCACCTGCCGCTCGTCTTCCCGGCCCGCTGACGCTCACCAGAACTGACCGTCAGCCAAGCTGACGATCAGCGCCTCCGACGATCAGCGATAACTGACGATCAG
>DATCUG010000532.1:0-9880 GCA_036567525.1 Streptosporangiaceae bacterium
GCAGCCGGGCCGAGTAGGAGGCGCTGGCCGGCGGCTTCGGCTCGCTGCAGGCGGCCCAGGCGGCGGTGCTCAGCCCGGACCGGCAGGCGGCCCTGGACACCGAGGTCGCCGGGTGGCAGGCCACGCTGGCCGCGCTGGCCGCTGCGGCCCGGGCCGATGAGCTGGCCGGCCTCGATCCGGACCAGGCCAGCCAGGTGCACGAAGCGGCCGGCGCGGCGGCGGCGGCGCTGGACCGGCACCGGGACGCCGAGCGCGAGGTACGCGCGGCCTGGGACGCGGCCGAGCTCAAGGTGCGCCGCCTGCGCGAGCGGCTGGCCGAGGTGGACCGGGCCGAGCAGCGCCACGACCGCCTGGCCGAGGAGACCGCCCCGGTGATCAGCCTGGCCGGGCTGGCCAAGGGCATGGACGGGCACCGCCGGGTGGCGCTGACCACCTACGTGCTGCGGCACTGGTTCGGCCAGGTGGTCGCGGCGGCCAACGTGCGGCTGGCCGCCATGTCGTCCGGCCGCTATGAGCTGCGGCGCACCGACGAGGCCGGCTCGCGGCGGGAACGGGCCGGGCTCACCCTGGCCGTCATCGACCGGCACACCGGCGCGGAACGCAGCCCCCGGTCGCTGTCCGGCGGGGAGACGTTCTACACGTCGCTGGCCCTGGCCCTCGGCCTGGCCGACGTGGTCAAGGCCGAGGCCGGCGGGGTGGACCTGGACACCCTGTTCATCGACGAGGGCTTCGGCGCGCTGGACACCGACACGCTGGACCAGGTGATGGCGGTCATCGACGAGCTGCGGGACCGCGGCCGGGTGGTCGGCATCGTCAGCCACCTGGCCGACCTGAAGGAGCGGGTGCCGGAACGGCTCGAGGTACGGCGGCTCCCGGACGGCTCCTCGGCCGTCCGGGTCGTCGCCTGAGCTGGAAATGCTTCGTTACTTGGCGAAGCCCTCGAGCTTGTTCGCCTTGATGACGTACGAGTTGGTGTAGGTGGTGGCCAGGTTGACCGGGCCGGTGATCTGGCCGGCCACCTTCTCGACCGCATAGACCGTCTGCGGGCCATTGGCCGGCATCATCCCGTCCGGCAGGAACTGGGCCTTGTCCGCGGCCAGCGCGCTGATGTAGTCGGCCTTGGTGATCAGCGAGTTGGAGACGAACTGAGCCGGCATGTGCGCGGCGATCTGGGCCGCGCTGTGGGTGGCGATCCAGTGCATGGTGGCGACCAGCGCGTCCACCACCTTCTGTACCGTGGCCTTGTTCTGGTTCACCCAGTCGGCCCGGGCGAGCACCCCGGCGGCCGGCCAGAACCCGCCCAGCCACTGCTTGACGCCTGACCCGTTGGCCAGGTTGAACGCGGTGTAGCCCACCCCGCGCTTGAGGATGGCGCTGACGGTCGGCTGCGTGGTCATCCCGCAGACGATCCGGTGGTGCTGCAGCGCGCTGATCATGGTGTCGCCGTCCCCGGCCGCGACCCGGGTGAAGTCCTTCGTGGTCAGGTGGTACCGGGCGGCCATGTACAGGGTGAGCTGGTCGGTCCCGGACCCGAGGTCGGTGACCCCGACGGTCTTGCCGCGCCACTGGGCCGGGGAGGTGATCCCGGCGCCCTTGTAGCACATCTCCCGCTCACCGGGCGCCCCGGACAGCTGCGCCACCGAGATCACGTCCTTGTGCGCCAACTGGAAGTTGATCGTGTGCACGTACCAGGCGCCGGCGAAGTCCACCTGGCCGGCCACCATCGCGTCCTCGGCCCCGATGCCGCCCTGCTGCTCGGTGGACAGCTGCATGTTGACCCCGTACTTCTTGTAGAAGCCGAGGCCCTGGGCGAGCTGGTAGGGCAGGTAGATCTGCTTGTCGATGCCGCCGACCATCATCGTCACCGTCGGCATGCTGCCGCTGCCGCTGCTGGCGCTGGTGGAACTGCAGGCGGTGACGCCGGCCAGGGTCATCGCGGCGGCCGCGGCGGCCAGCGCCACGGCGGGCTTTCTCCGGAACATGGGCGTACTCCTTCGTAACTTGCGTGATGAGGACCGAGCGGGGACCGGCTTGGCGCAGCCGGAGTCAGGTGGCGGCGGCTTCGGTGTGCGACGGCGGACGCCAGGCGAGTAGCTTCCGCTCGAGCCGGCCGATCAGCCATTCGGCGGTGAGCGCCAGCAGGGTGATGATCAGCATCGCGCCGTACACCCCGTTGGGGTCGAAATTGTTCTGCGCGGTCGCGATGACCAGGCCCAGCCCTTTTTGCGCGCCGAGGAGCTCACCGACGATGGCGCCGATGATGGCAAAGCCGAAGGCCACGTGCAGGCTGGCGATGATCCAGGTCAGGGCCGAGGGCAGGACGACGTTGCGGACGGCCTGCAGCCGGGAGGCGCCGAGCACCCGCACGTTGGCGATCAGGTTGGGATCCACTTCCCGGACACCCTGGAAGGCGTTGAAGAAGACCACGAAGAAGACCAGGACCGCGGCCAGCATGATCTTCGAAGCCGAGCCCAGGCCCAGCAACACCACGAAGACGACGCCGAGCGTGATGCGCGGGATCGCGTTCACGGCCTTGATGTAGGGCCCGAGCACATCGGCCAGGAAGCGCACCTGTCCCAGCAGCACGCCGAACACGATGCCGGTGACCACCCCGAACGCGAAGCCAAGCAGCGCCTCCTTCATCGTGATCCAGATCTGCAGCCACAGCGAGCCGTAGGCGGTGCCGTGCTCGACCCAGTCCCGCAGCCGCAGCACGATGCCGCTGGGCTGGCCGAAGAAGAACGGATCGACGATCTTCACGCTGGTGAACAGCTGCCAGCCGCCGACGATCAGCACCAGCGTCACCACCCGCGCCGCGTACACGCCCAGCCGGCGCCGGCGTATCCCACCCGATGCGTCGTGGCTCATGACCGCTCCTCCTGGCCGGGTGGGGCTGGCTGGTCGGCCGTGGCCGGGGCGGTGCGCGCGTAGGCGCGCTCCACCTCCTCCCGCAGTGACTCCCAGATCTGGTGATGCAGTTCGAGGAACCGGGGCTGGAAGCGGATCTCCTGAACCGCGCCCCGTGGCCGGGGCAGGTCGATGTCGTGCACCGCCTTGACCGTGCCCGGCCCGGCCGTCATCACCACCACCTGGTCGGCCAGGGCGATGGCCTCCTCCAGGTCGTGCGTGACGAAGATGACCGAGGGCCGGGTCTTGTCCCACAGGGTCAGCAGCTCGTTCTGCATGATCGCCTTGGTCTGCACGTCCAGCGCGCCGAACGGCTCGTCCATCAGCAGGATCGAGGGCTCGTTGATCAGGGCGGCGGCCAGGCTGACCCGCTTCCGCATGCCGCCGGACAGCTGATGCGGGTGGTGGTCCTCGAAGCCGGCCAGCCCCACCACCCGGAGCCATTCCCGGGCCTGCGCGTGGGCCGCTTTCTTGGCGGCGCCATGGAAGACCGGCCCCATGGCCACGTTCCCCAGCACGGTCTTCCACGGCAGCAGCGCGTCGGTCTGGAACATGAAGCTGGTGCTGCTGGTGATCCCAGCCACCGGCTGGCCGCCGACGCGGACCGTGCCGGCACTCGGCCGGGCCAGCCCGGCGACCAGGGTCAGCGTGGTCGACTTGCCGCACCCGGTGGGTCCCACCACGGCGCAGAACTGGCCAGGCTCGACGGCCACGTTCACGTCGCGTAGCGCGGTGAAGGCCGTCCCGGCCGGGGTCAGGAAGCGCTTGGTCACGCCGGCCAGCTCGATGCCCGCGTGCTCGCGCCGGGGCAGAGGTGCCGTGCCTGGGGCCGGGCGCCCCGCCGCCGCGGCCGCGCCGTGTGACCTATTTCGCGCCGCCTTTGTGAAATAGGCGCGCCAGGCCCGCCAATCACCGTGAGAAACTATGTCTGATTGCACATAGCGAAAGCTAGCCAGCGCCCTCGCCGGCCGTCACGGTTGCGCTCGATAGCCGCGTAAAGCACGCTGTGCGCCTTGTGCCTGATCACTTCATAAAGCAGGCTGTGCGCATTTAGCGCATTCTGCTCACCGCCGCGAAGCCTGTCCTGGCCTGGGAAGCCGCTGTTACACTGCGGCAATCCTCCGGTAACGCCTCCCTGGCCCGGCAGCACGAGGAGTCAAATGCGGCTCGTGTCGTGGCAACGCCTATCCACCCAGGTAGTCATCATGCAGGTCGCCATCCTGGTGGTCATGATGGCGGCCGGATTCGGCATCGTGCGGTGGAACTTGAAGCGCCAGCTCTACACCCAGTACGAGAACCGCTCCCTGGTGCTGGCCCAGACTCTGGCCGCGCAGCCCGCCATTGTCGGCGCGGTGGTGCACGGGCAACCCGGCGGAGTGGCCCAGCGGCTGGCCATGGCCACCCGGGACCGCACCGGCGCGCTGTTCGTCGTGATCACGAACGCCCAGGGCATCCGGTACTCGCACCCGAACCCGGCCCTCATTGGCCAGCCGGTGCAGGATGACCCGGAGCCGGCCGACAGTGAGTCGTTCCGCACCGGGCGGCCCTATCTGGGCATCCAGCACGGCACCCTGGGGCTGGTCGCCGCGGGCAAGACGCCGCTGTGGTACCGGGGCAAGCTGAGCGGCGAGGTCTCCGTCGGCTTCAGGGTCGGTGACATCAATCAGGCTATGGCCCACGACCTGCCGTCGCTGGCCGGCTACATGCTGGCCGTGCTGGCACTCGGCGTGCTGGCCGCGCTGGGTCTGGCCCGGCGGCTCAAGCGCCAGACGTTCGGCCTGGAACTGGGTGAGATCGCTGCGCTGCTCCAGGAACGCGAGGCCATGCTGCATGGCATCCGGGAAGGAGTGCTCGGCTACGACCGGAACGAGCGGGTCATCCTGGCCAACGACGCGGCGCGGCGGCTGCTCCGGCTGCCGCCCGGCTTCCTCGGCCGGCCGCTGGGGGAACTGCTCCCGGCCGGCCGGCTCGGCGACATCGTCCGCGGCGAGATCAGCGGCAGCGACCTGCTCGTGCTGGTCAACGACCGGCTGCTGGTGGCCAACCGCAGACCGATCAAGCTCGATCACCGGCGGCACCTCGGCTGGGTGGTCACGTTCCACGACCAGACCGAGTCCGAGGCGCTCAAGCGTGAGCTGGACGAGGCCATCGGGCTCACCGAGGCGCTGCGCGCCCAGTCCCACGAGTTCGCCAACCGGATGCACACCCTGGTCGGGCTGGTGGAGCTGGGCGAGTACGACGAGGCCATCAGGTTCGTCACCGACGTGTCGGAGACCAGGGACGCGCTCACCGAGCAGCTCAAGGCGGCGTTCCGCGACCCGAAGCTGGTCGCGCTCACGCTGGCCAAGTCGGCCCTGGCCGACGAGCGCGGGGTCCAGCTCCGGGTGGCCCGCGACTGCCACATAGCCGCGGACATCACCGACATCATCCCGGTGCTGACCGTGGCCGGGAACCTGATCGACAACGCCATCGAGGCCACCGCGCAGGCGCCGGGCCCGCGCTGGGTGGAGCTGACCGTGGTCTCGGCCGGGGCCAACGTGCTGATCCGGGTGCGCGACTCAGGCCCCGGAGTGCCCGAGGAGATGCGGGAAGAGATCTTCACCGACGGGTTCACCAGCAAGGCGTCGCCTACCGGCGCCCGGCGCGGGCTGGGCCTGGCCCTGGTCCGGCAGCTCACCGAGCAGCGCGGCGGGATGGTCAGCGTCGGCCGGGACGCCGGTGCCGTGTTCACCGCGGTGCTGCCCGGCTGCCTGGCCGTGCCCGCGGCCGCCACTGACCAGGACGCGACGGCTGCTCCGGCCGCCCCGGCCAGCGTGGGCGCGTCATGATCCGCACCGTGGTCGTCGATGACGACTACCGGGTGGCCTCGATCCACGCGGCCTACGTGGCCAAGGTGGACGGCTTCGAGGTGATCGCCCAGGCGCACACCGCGGCCGCGGCGGTGGACACAGCCACCCGGCTCCGTCCCGACCTGCTGCTGCTCGACCTGTACCTGCCGGACGAACACGGGCTCGACCTGGTGGCCCGGCTGCGCGGGGAGGAACTGCCGCCGGTCGACGTCATCGTGATCACCGCGGCCAAGGACGCGGACAGCGTGCGCGCGGCGATGCAGCACGGCGCGCTGCACTACCTGCTGAAGCCGTTCAGCTTCCCGGCGCTGCGGGACAAGCTGCTGTCCTACGCCCAGATGCGCGGCCGGCTGGACGCTATGCAGACCGCGGACCAGCGCAGCGTGGACCGGGTATACGGGGCGCTGCGCACCCCCAGCCAGCTGGCCGGCAGCAAAGGCCGGTCCGACTACACGCTGGACACGGTCGAGGTGCTGCTGGCCGGCGCCGGCCAGGATCTGTCCGCCGCCGAGGTGGCCGAGCGGACCGGGATGAGCCGGGCCACCGCCCAGCGCTACCTCACTCATCTCCATGACCTGGGCCGGGTCTCGGTCCGGCTGCGTTACGGCGCGAGTGGCCGGCCCGAGCACGGCTACCGGTGGGCGCCGGGCCCGGGTCAGCCGTAGCGGCCCGGTCCAGCCGGCAGCACTGCCTCCGCCCCACTCTCACCAGGCACTATGCTGTTCCACGCACGGCAGGGGGACGCCGACATGCACTGGGGGATAAGGGTGAAGCTGGCGGAGTGGGGCCCGGCCGGGCTCAGTCAGGCCCGGGCGACCAGGATGAGCGTCGCGGTGCTGGCCGCGCTGGTGCTCGCGGTGACCGCGGCGGGCACCGCCGCCGCGCTGACCACTCACCCGTCCCCGTCCCCGCTCGCCCGGCGGCTGCCGGTCGCGTACAACGGGCTGGACGGCTGGCAGCACGGCCGGGCCCGGCTGGCGGTGATCTACGTCGGCGGCACGACCGCGTTCCTGCGCATCCGGCACTGGACCCAGTGGACCCGCACGTCCGCCGCCACCCGCGGCACGCTGTGGGTGGACAACTGCCAGCCGGACTGCGCGTCAGGCCATTTCCGCACGTACCCGGCCCGGGTCACGCTGTCCCGGGTGGCCTACCGGAAGGGCGTCCTGTTCTTCTCCCGGATGCGGCTGCGCTACCAGCACGGCGGCGGCCGCGAGTACCGGTACCGCTGGGGCACCTACCCCGGCGCCACCGCCCCCCTCTGGATAGGCGGCCCCACCTAACCACCCAGCCCCACCAACCCCCCACCCCACCCAGCCCCAGCGTTCGTGATCAACCGATCGGTGTTGCCATAGCAACAGCAATCAGTTGATCACGAGGGGCGGCCCGGTTTGACATTTCCGTATATCCGTGTGAATGTACGGATGTACGGAGGTGTAGCTGGTGTCCCCGCGTGATCATGACCATCCCGTTGACCAGGCCCGGGTGGCCGCCGCCCGGGCCGGCGCGCTGTCGGTCGGCGACGCCGGGCGGCTGGCCGGGCTGCTCGGCCTGCTCGCCGACCCGGTGCGCTCGCGCATCCTGTTCGCCCTGGCGGCGGCCGGTGAGCTGTGCGTCGGCGACCTGGCCCTGGCCCTGGACGTGACCGAGGACCAGGTGTCCTACGCGGTGAAGATGCTGCGGCTGGCCGGGCTGGTCAGCTTCCGCAAGGACGGCCGGGTCGTCTTCTACCGGCTCAGCGACGGCTTCCCGCATCAGCTGCTGGAGCACTGCCTGCGCCAGCTGCTGACCATCGCCGCGGCGGAGGCGGACTGATGCGGGTGCTCGACGCGCTGGGCCACGCGCTGGGCGTGGCAGGCTCGATGACCTGGCAGATCACCTGGTCGCTGATCCTCGGCTTCACGCTGTCCGCGGTGGTGCAGGCGCTGGTCCGCCGGTCCACCGTGGTCCGGCTGCTCGGCACTGACCGGCCGGCTGCGCTGGCCCGGGCCACCGGGTTCGGTGCGGCCGCCTCGTCCTGCTCCTACGCGGCGGTGGCGCTGGCCCGCTCGCTGTTCCGCAAGGGCGCCAGCTTCACCGCGGCCATGGTGTTCGAGATCGCCAGCACCAACCTGGTCATCGAGCTCGGCATCATCCTGGCCCTGCTCATCTCCTGGCAGTTCACCCTGGCCGAGTTCATCGGCGGCCCGATCATGATCGTCTTGCTGGCGGTGGCGTTCCGGCTGTTCGTCCGGGCCCGGCTCATCGACGCGGCCCGCGAGCAGGCCGGCAAGGGCCTGGCCGGCTCCATGGAAGGCCACGCCGCGATGGACATGAGCATCACGTCCGGCGGGAGTTTCTGGCGCCGGCTGGCCAGCCGGGAGGGCTACACGTCGGTCAGCCACATCTTCGTGATGGAGTGGGCCGCGGTCATCCGCGACGTGGTCATCGGGCTGCTCATCGCGGGCGCGGTCGGCGCCTGGGTGCCCAACTCGTTCTGGCAGCACCTGTTCCTGACCGGTCACCCGCTGGCCGCACGGCTGTGGGGGCCGGTCATCGGCCCGGTGATCTCGGTGCTCAGCTTCGTCTGCTCGATCGGCAACGTGCCGCTGGCCGCGGTGCTGTGGCAGGGCGGGATCAGCTTCGGCGGGGTGATCTCGTTCATCTTCGCCGACCTGATCATCATCCCGATCCTGATCATCTACCGGAAGTACTACGGCACCCGGATGATGCTGGTCCTGCTGGGCACGTTCTACGCGACCATGGTGCTGGCCGGCTATGCGGTCGAGTTCCTGTTCACCGGGCTGGGCCTGGTGCCGGCCGAGCGCACCGCGAAGGTGGCCGAGACGGCTATCCAGTGGAACTACACCACCGTCCTCAACATCATCTTCCTGCTGCTCGCGGCGGCGCTGCTGGTGCGCTTCGCCCGCACCGGCGGGCCTGCCATGCTGCGGATGATGGGCGGCCGCCCGGACCAGCACGAGCACCATGCCCACCCGGCTCACCCGACCGGCATGCCCGAATCGGGGCACTGACCTGGACAGTTGCCTCATCACTGTATGTGTGCATAGAGTGACTTAAAGTCACTAGGGTCACGGGGGGCGCTATGGCCAGTGCGGGCAACGCGGAGCATGCGGCGGCGCGAACGGGCCACGGCGCGGCCGCCATGGAACCGGACTTCCGCGCCATCTTCGAGGCCCTGCCCGGTTCGTTCCTGGTGCTCAGCCCGGACCTGGTCATCCTGGCCGCCAGCGCCGCCTACCGGCGGGACAGCCGGGCCCCCCGGGACGCCCTCATCGGGCGGCCGATCCTGGAGGTGTTCCCGGACCGCCCGGACCCAGGTGGACTGGTCAGCCTGCACGCCTCGCTGGACCGGGTCAAGGCCAGCCACGAGATGGACACGGTCGCGGTGCGCCGCTACGATCTCGGCCCGCTGGGCGCCGAGCCGGACACCCGGTACTGGAGCCTGGCCAACGTGCCGGTGCTGGGCCCGGGTGGCCGGCTGGACTACATCATCCACTGGCTCGACGACGTGACCGACCTGGTGGGGCGGGCCGGTGAGCAGGACTGGACCGTCCCGCCGCCGGGCGGGGCGGGGGCCCGGACGGTGGCCGCCCTGCTGGCCCGGACCCGGGAACTGCAGGAGGCCAACCGGGCCCTGGAACTGGCCAATGAGGCGCTGCACGACGCGTACGACACCAAGAAGGAGTTCGTCGACCGGCTCAGCCATGAGCTGCGCACTCCGCTGAACACCATGCTCGGCTTCGGTGAGCTGCTCAGCATGGACGACGTCAGCGCCCGGCACCGTGAGTGGATCACGATGACGCAGCAGGCCGGCCGGCAGCTGGTGCAGCTACTCGATGAGGTGGGCGACGCGGCCCGGATCGAGGCGCGCACGCTGAGCCTGTCGCTGGGCGCGGTGCGGCTGGACACCGTCATCGCCGACGTGCTGCAGCTCATCCAGCCGCTGGCCATGTCGTGTGGCGTGGCGCTCGCACCGGCCCCGCGGACCGACGGCACCGCGTTCGTCCGCGCCGATGAGCAGCGGCTCCGCCAGATCCTGCTCAACCTGCTGGACAACGCGGTGAAGTTCAACCACCCGGCGGGCACGGTCAAGGTGACCGTGGCCCGGCAGCCGGGGGACC
>DATCUG010000533.1:0-9924 GCA_036567525.1 Streptosporangiaceae bacterium
CGCCGCGCGCCGCGGCGGCCGCGTCCCGGACCGCCGCCGCCACCGCCGAGGTGACGTTCGGGTTGAACACCGACGGGATGATGTAGTGCGGCCCAAGCTCGGCCCCGGACACCACGCCCGCCAGCGCCCGCGCCGCGGCCACCAGCATGTCATCGGTGACGGTCCGGCTCTGCGCGTCCAGCAGCCCGCGGAACACCCCGGGAAACGCCAGCACGTTGTTGATCTGGTTCGGGTAGTCGCTGCGGCCGGTGGCCACCACCGCGGCGTGCTCGGCGGCCTCGTCCG
Source organism: Streptosporangiaceae bacterium (assembly GCA_036567525.1). Lineage (GTDB taxonomy): Bacteria > Actinomycetota > Actinomycetes > Streptosporangiales > Streptosporangiaceae > RYN-230. The sequence goes on from DATCUG010000533.1 coordinate 286, forward strand.
GGTCCACCTCAGGATCCGGGTTGGCCAGCGCGAACACGATCCCGTCCGGGTTCATCGCGGCCACCTCGGCACCGGTCAGGATGTGCGGCGCGGACAGCCCGATGAACACGTCCGCGCCGCGCAGCGCGCCGGCCAGGTCGCCGTCGTAACCGGCCTGGTTGGTGTGCTCAGCCACCCAGCGCAGGCTGTCGTCCAGCCCCGGCCGCCCCTGATAGACCGCGCCCTTCTCGTCGCACACCACCACGTCCGAGGCGCCCGACGCGATCAGCAGCCGGAGCACGGCGGTGCCGGCCGCGCCCGCGCCGGACATGGCGATCCGGACCGTGCCGAGCTTCTTGCCCACCACCCGCAGCGCGTTGGTCAGCGCGGCCAGCACCACGATCGCGGTGCCGTGCTGGTCGTCGTGGAAGACCGGGATGTCCAGCAGGTCGCGCAACCGGCGTTCCACGTCGAAGCACCGCGGGGCGCTGATGTCCTCCAGGTTGATGCCGCCGAACGCGGGCGCGATCACCTGCACGGTGCGCACGATCTCGTCGGCGTCCTGGGTGTCCAGGCACACCGGCCAGGCGTCGATCCCGGCGAACCGCTTGAACAGGGCGGCCTTGCCCTCCATGACGGGCAGCGCGGCGTACGGGCCGATGTTGCCCAGGCCGAGCACGGCCGAGCCGTCGGTGACCACCGCGACGCTGTTCCGTTTCACGGTCAGCCGGCGCACGTCATCGGGGTTGGCCGCGATGGCCATAGAGACCCGGGCCACCCCGGGCGTGTAGGCCATGGACAGGTCGTCCCGGTTGCGTAGCGGCACCTTGACCGCGGTTTCTATCTTCCCGCCCAGGTGCAGCAGGAAGGTCCGGTCGCTGACCTTGCTGAGCGTCACGCCGTCGATCGCGCTGAGCGCCTGCACGATCGCCTCGGCGTGCTCGGAGTCCCGGGCCGCGCAGGTCACGTCGACCCGGAGCCGCTCGTGCCCCTGCGGGGTGACGTCCAGGGCGGTGACCGCGCCGCCGCTCTGCTCCACCGCGTGGGTGAGCTCGCTGACGGCCCGCCCGCGGGACGGCACCTCCAGCCGCACGGTGATCGAATAAGACACGCTCGGCGCTACCGACACGTAACTCCCGCCTTCCCGCCGCCATCTTGCCGCACCCAATCGTGCCACCTGGATCGGGCTGACCTGGCCGTAGCCCAGGTCACCAGGCGGCGGCGTGCACGCGGCGGGCCGCGGCCACGTACCCTGCAAGTGTGTCCAACGCAGGAACGGCCGCCACCGCGGCTACTGTGGCCACCCCGGACGAGGCTGGCCCGCCGTCTATCGACGTGACCCGGCTGCGGGTGGCCATCGCCCGCGTGTCGCGCAGCCTGCGCCGGCACGAACTGGCCGGGCTCACCCCGACCCAGCTGTCCGCGCTGTCCACCGTGGACAAGGCCGGGCCGCTCCGGCTCGGCGATCTCGCCGCCGCGGAGAAGATCGCGCCCTCCACGCTGACCCGCCTGGTCACCGTGCTGGAAGAGCGGGGTTACGTGCGGCGCGGCCCGGTGCCCGGCGACGCCCGGGCGGCCGCGCTGACGGTGACCGCCGAGGGGCACGCGATCCTGGAGCGGATCCGGCAGGAGAGCACCATCCTGCTGGCCGGCAGCCTGCGCACGCTCAGCCCCGAGCAGCTGGCCGCGCTGACCGCGGCGCTGCCCGCCCTGGAGCAGCTGGCCAACGCCACCCCGCCCGACCCCGGCGCCCGCTGAACTAGCACCCGCTGATCTGGCGCCGGCCAGCTCCCCACTCCCCCAGCACAGCCTTACCTGTCCTAACGCCAGTACCCGGTCAGCGGCTTACTGCCGCTGGTGAGGACGCCACGCAAAAAAACCTGGGGCGGTGTCGATCTGGCGGGCTCCCGTTCGAAGCACGAGTAGAGCCGGGATTCGCCCGGCTCTGCCGACAGTACGGGAGATCACCGTGAGCACAGTTACCTCTGCCGACGGGACTCGGATCGCCTACGACCGCACGGGTTCCGGTGACCCGCTGGTCCTGGTCGGCGGCGCCTTCAGCTACCGCCGGTACCCCGGGCAGGTCAAGCTGGCCGGGCTGCTGGCCGGTCACTTCACCGTGTACAGCTACGACCGCCGGGGGCGTGGCGACAGCGGCGACACCGGGCCGTATGCCGTGCAGCGTGAGATCGAGGATCTCGCCGCGATCATCGAGGCCGCGGGCGGCCAGGCCCACGTCTGGGGACTGTCCTCGGGCGCGATGCTGGCGCTGCGGGCGGCCGCGGCCGGCCTGCCGGTCCGCCGGCTGGCGCTGCAGGAACCACCCCTGGTGGTGCAGCCCGGCGACCGGCAGCCCCCGGCCGATCTGAGTCAGCGGGTCACCGGCCTGGTCCAGGCTGGCCGGCGCGGCGACGCGGTCCGCTGCTTCATGGTGGACGGGATGGGCGCCCCGTCGTTCGTGCCCCGCCTGCTGCGCCTGATGCCCGGCGCGTGGCGGCAGCTGACCGCGGTGGCGCACACCCTGCCCTACGACCTCGAACTCATCCGCGGCTACCAGGCCGGGCGCCCGCTGCCCGCCGGCCAGTGGGCCGACGTCACCATCCCGGTGCTGGTCATGTGCGGGACCGAGAAAGAAAGCCCGGCCTGGTTCGGCCATGCCGCGGCGGCCGTGGCCGGCGCGCTGCCCAACGCGCAGCTGATCGTGCGCCGCGGTCTCGGCCACACCAAGAAACTCGACGCCCAGACCATCGCCAGCACGCTCACCGAGTTCCTGACTGGAGCACGTCATGCCTGACCGCGTCCAGGGCCCCGCCTCCTACTTCCCGTCCATCGAGAAGAAGTACGGCCGGCCCATCAGCTACTGGCTCGACCTCATCAACGCCAGCGACCTGACCAAGCACAACGCCCTGGTGGGCTGGCTCAAAGCCGACTACGGCATCGGCCATGGGCACGCCACCGCCCTGGTCGGCTACGCCCTGGCCCAGCGAGGAACGTCATGAGCAAGATCACCGCCGGGCTGTTCATCACCCTCGACGGCGTGGTCGAAGCGCCGGAGAAGTGGAACCCGCCTTACTACGACGAGGAGCTGGGGCAGGCGGTGCTGCCCCAGTTGGCCGCGGCTGACGTGCACCTGTACGGGCGGCGCTCCTACCAGCTGTTCCGGGCCGTGTTCACTGGCCCGGGCGCGCCCCCGCACGCGGAGATGATGACCAGCACCCCGAAGGTCGTCGTCTCGACCACCCTGACCGACCCCGGCTGGGGACCGACCAGGCTGGTCAGCGGCGACGTGGTGGCCGAACTAGCCAGGCTCAGGCAGCAGACGGCCGGGACCGTACAGGTCGGTGCCAGCGGCAGCCTGGTCCGCCTGCTGCTCCAGGAGGGCCTGCTCGATGAACTACGCCTGCTGGTCCATCCCGTCGTGGTCGGTACCGGCGCACACCTGTATCAGGGCGGCCACCCGAAAGTCCCGCTCAGGCTGGTGGATTCGCGACCGCACCGCAACGGGGTTGTCGCACTGCACTACGCCAGGCCGGCCTGAGCTTGCGCTCAGAACAGCAGGCTGGACAGGGCGGCGCGGGCCTTGGTGACCTGCGGGTCGCCGGGCGGGAACACGTCGAACAGCTTGACCAGGTGCACCCGGGCCCGCTCCCGGTCCTCCCCCGACGTGCGGCGGATCGCGCCGAGCAGCCGGTCGAAGCCCTCGTCGGTGCGGCCGGTGGCCACGTCGAGGTCGGCCACCCGGGCCTGCGCGTCGACGTCGGCGGGATGCTCGGCCGCGGCCCGCCGGACCTGCCCTTCGTCGTAGGAGCTGACCCGGCGGATCAGGTCCACCTGGGCCAGGCCCACGGTGGCCACCGGGTGACCTGGGGTGGCCGCCAGCACCCGCTCGAACGCGGCCGCCGCGGCGTCCAGGTCGCCGCGCTCCATGGCCTGCTGGGCTTCCTCGAAGGCCGGATCGGCCGCCGCGCCTGGTCCGCGGCCGGGCATGCCCGGCCCGCCGTCCGGCTGGCCGTTACCCGGCTGCTCGCCAGCCGCCGCGGCCCCTTCTGCGCCCGGCAGCCCGAGCTGCCCGGCCACCTGCATGACCTGGCCGAGCCACTGCCGTACCTGGGCCTCCGGCATGGCGCCGAGGAAGCCGTCCACCACCTGGCCGCCGGCCACCGCCATCACCATCGGGATGCTCTGCACCTGCAGCGCGGCCCGCAACTGCGGGTTGGCGTCGATGTCCACCTTGGCCAGCACCCAGTCGCCGTCCGCCTCGCCGGCCAGCTTCTCCAGTACCGGGCTGAGCTGCTTGCAGGGCTCGCACCACTCGGCCCAGAGGTCCAGGATGACCGGCACGGACCGGGACCGTTCAACGACATCGACGTTGAAGGTCTCCTCGGTCACGTCCATCACGTTGCCGCCCGGCGAGCCACCCTGCCCGCCGGCGCGTGCCGCGGCCTGCTGACTGCGCTGCGCGGCCGCCTGCCGCGCGCCCAGGTCAACAGCGCCGTAGAGCGAAAAGTCCCGGGGCTGCTGCATACCTCTATCCTGCCGCATCCCCGCCATGCCTTGACCGCCACCCAGCCGCAGCGCCTGGCCCGAATGTAGCATCTAATGTGCTACGATACACGTATGCGTGATACAAGCGGGAGGCAGCAGGCGGCCAAGCGCATCGGGATCCGTGAGCTTCGCCAGCACGCCAGCGTCTACGTGGACCTAGCCGAGAAGGGACAGACCGTGGACATCACAAACCGGGGCCGCCTGGTAGCCCGCCTGGTTCCCGCCGAAGAGGCCGAGAGCCCGCTCGAGCGGCTAATCGCCGCCGGGATTCTCGAACGAGCCGAAGACCCCGGAAGCGTGCTGGATATCGAGCCCGGACCGCCTGTACCGCCAGGGCACCCAACTGCGAGCGAGATCCTGCAGGAACTGCGCGAGGACCGGCTGTAGTGCTCTACCTCGATTCATCCGCCCTGGTGAAGCTGGTCATCACCGAACCGGAATCACGGGCGCTAACGCGCTGGCTCGCCGAACGGGCTGACCTTGCGCTGGTGTCCAGTGCGCTGCATCGCACAGAGGTGCCGCGGGCCATCTGGAAGGCAGATCCGAGCGGGCTGCCACGCAGCCTCCGGCAGATGCGGAGTGTGCAAAAAGTGAGGGTCACCACCGCGATCCTTGACTCGGCATCAGCTATCCCGCCACAGAGCCTTCGGTCCGCGGACGCTATTCATCTGGCTTCCGCACTGAGTATCCGGCGGGATCTCACCGCGTTCGTCGCCTACGACAAACGGCTCCTGGCGGCGGCTCGGGACGCTGGGCTGCCGACTGCCAGCCCGGCCTGACCGCCAGCCCGGCGGGCCATACTGTCCGCGTGGGCGACGACCTGGTGGGGCGGGCGGTGAACGCGGTGCTGGTGCCGCCGCAGGCCGCCCGGTTTGCCGCGCTCACCGGCGCCGATCTGGACCGGCTGGTGCTGAACGTCGGCGGCTGGAACAAGCTGGTTCTGCTCGACCATGACCGGGTGTTCCTGTTCCCGCGTTCGGCAGCCGGGGTGGAGTGGTTCGAGCGGGAGATCGCCGCCTACCAGGCGCTGGCCCAGACCGGGCTGACCGTGGTGCCGCGCCTGCTGGCCCGCTGGCAGGACCCGGAGATCTACCCGTTCCCGTTCGCCGCCGTCACCCGCCTGCCCGGCCAGGTACCGGCCGAGCCCGAGGCCCTGCTGGATCAGGTGGGCCGGGCCATCGCCTGCTGGCACCAGCTCACCCCACCACCAACGCTGGCCGGGGCGCGGCCACCGCAGCACCACGATGCCGCCCACCATGCCTGGCTGCGCCGGGCCCTGGACCCAGCCACCAGCGGAGCGGCCGTCGCGGAGGCCGCCGCCCGGCTCGGCCGGCCGGACCGGGCCGCGGCGTGGACGCACCTGCTGGCCGGCGCCGCCCAGCTAACGCCGGTGCTGGTCCATGGCGACATCCACGAGGACCAGCTGCTGGCCGAGGACGACCGGCTCACCGGCATCATCGACTGGGAGACGGTCCGGGTGGATCACCCGTTCTGGGACTTCGACCTGGGCGAGTGGGGCACCGGGCTGTGGCGGCGGCACCGCCGCGACTTCGGCGAGCTGTGGGCCCGCGGCTGGCGCGCCTATGCCACCGCGCGCGGGCTGGATCCCGATTCCGGCCCGGTGCAGACGGCGTTCCGCCTCCGGCACGCGCTGCGCCTGCTGGACGATCCCGGCGACCCGGCGGTCGTGGGCACGCTCGGCGAGCAGCTCGCGCTCCTCTAGCGATCAGAACGCCGGCGCCTCCGAGTAGCTGCCCCATTCGGTGCGCAGCGCGTCGCAGATCTCGCCCAGCGTGGCCTCGGCCCGGGCCGCCTCCAGCATCGGCGGGATCATGTTCGCCCCGGACCGGGCCGCGGCCAGCATCCGGGCCAGCGCCGCATCGACCGCTGCCTGATCCCGGGCCGCCCGGCGGCGGGCCAGCTCGGCCGCCTGGTCCCGCTCCACCTGGTGGCTGACCCGGAGGATCTCCACCGGGGAACCGACCGTGCCGGTGTGCACGTTGACCCCGACGACCTTCTTGTCGCCCTTCTCCACCTTCTGCTGGTACGCGAACGCGGCCTCGGCGATCTCCGCGGAGAACCAGCCGGTCTCGATGCCGTGCAGGATCCCGCCGGTCATCGTCTGGTCCGGGCTCATGGCCAGGATCCGGGCGAAGACGTCCTCGGCTTCGGCCTCCAGCCGGTCAGTCAGCGCCTCCAGGTACCAGGAGCCGCCCAGCGGGTCGGCCACGCTGGCCACCCCGGTCTCTTCCATGATCACTTGCTGGGTGCGCAGCGCGATCTCGGCCGCCCGCTCGCTGGGCAGCGCGAGCACCTCGTCCAGCGCGTTGGTGTGCAGCGAGTTGGTCCCGCCCAGCACCGCGGCCAGCGCCTCGATGGCCGTGCGGACCACGTTGTTGTCGGGCTGCTGGGCGGTCAGCGACACTCCCGCGGTCTGGGTGTGGAAGCGCAGCCACTGGGCCCGCGCGGTGGTCGCGCCATAGCGGTCCCGCAGCCACCGGGCCCAGATCCGGCGGGCCGCGCGGAACTTGGCGATCTCCTCGAAGAAGTCGATGTGCGCGTCGAAGAAGAACGACAGGCCGGGCGCGAACGTCTCGATGTCCAGCCTCCGGGACAGCCCGAGTTCCACGTAGCCGAACCCGTCGGCCAGCGTGAACGCGAGTTCCTGGGCGGCCGTGGACCCGGCTTCCCGGATGTGGTAGCCAGACACCGACAGCGGCTTGTAGTCCGGGATCTCGGCGGCGCAGTACTCCATCAGGTCGCCGATCAGCCGCAGGTGCGGCTGCGGCGGGAACAGCCACTCCTTCTGCGCGATGTACTCCTTGAAGATGTCGGTCTGCAGCGTCCCGTTCAGCGCGGCCAGGTCCGCGCCCTGCCGCTGGGCCGCGGCCAGGTACATGCAGAACACCGGGACGGCCGGGCCGCTGATCGTCATCGAGGTGGTCACGTCGGCCAGCGGGATGCTGCCGAACAGCACGTCCATGTCCGCCGCTGAGTCGATGGCCACCCCGCAGTGGCCGACCTCACCGAGCGACCGCGGGTCGTCCGAGTCCCGGCCCATCAGCGTCGGCATGTCGAAGGCCACCGACAGCCCGGTGCCGCCCGCGCCGAGCAGCATCCGGTACCGCTCGTTGGTCTGCCGTGCGTTGCCGAACCCGGAGAACTGCCGGATCGTCCAGGCCCGGCCGCGGTACCCGGCCGGGTACAGGCCCCGGGTGAACGGGTACTCGCCGGGCCAGCCGATCCGCTCGAAGCCGGGGACCACCGACCCGGGCGGCGGCCCGTAGACCGGCTCCACCTCGAGACCGGACAGCGTGCTGAAATCGGCCGTGCGGACCCGCGACTCGGCGAACCGCCGCTGCCAGCGTTCCCGCCCGGCGGCCAGGTCGTCCGGCCCCGGCTGCCCCGCCGCCTGCGCGTCCATGCCGGTCCTCCGCGATCTCTCCGCCCAGCCAGATACTAGGACGCCCAACTATCTATTCTCACTGTACCCGCGCCCGCGCCGGCCGACCCCAGCGGCCGGCCGGGACGCTACCCAATAGCACTGGCATCACGCGTAGGTAACAGGTCGATATCGGCACAACCGGACGCCGGGCCGCGCCGTCTCAGAAGCGCAGGGGCATTGCGGGGGCACGCCCTTGTGACCGGATCCGCATCCGACTGAAGGTGTGGTAGATCTGTGCAATCCCTAGCCGTGGACGGGCCCGCGGTCAGCGCCGCGGGTGACACGCTTACCCTGGCCCGGCCGTGGAGTATGCCGGCGGGAACGGGACCCGCCGGCCGAGGGGGTTCCGTGGACAGGCTGCGCACGAGTGACCGTGCCGCCGCCGAGGAACTGTTCAGCGCCTGCTATCCGCGGCTGGCCGGCTGGGTCCGGCGGCTGGTCGATGACGACGACACCGCCCACGAGATCGCGGCCGAGGCGTTCACCCGGCTGCTCAGCCGGTGGTCCCGGCTGGACAACCCGCAGAGCTACCTGTACATGATCGCTACCAACCTGGTCCGGGACCACTGGCGGAAGACCGGCCGGGAGCGCCGCGCGCTGCAGAGCGTGAGCGCCACCGCGGTGGCCGACCCGGCCTACCAGCCGGCCCAGGACGTGCACGTCCGGGAGCTGCTGCAGGCGCTGCCCGACCGGCTGCGCAGCCCGTTCCTGCTGCATTACTATGCGGGATTCCCGGTCCGCGACGTGGCCGCGCTGCTCGGCCGGCCGGAGGGCACCATCAAGGCTGACCTGTTCCATGCCCGGGCGCGATTGCGCGCCGCGCTGGGGGAACCAGATGACTGATCCGCGCGACGAGCTGGACAGCTGGATGCACGCCCAGATCCAGCCGCTGCCACCCCCGCCGGGCACGTTCGAGCTGATCCGCAAGCGCGCCCGGCGGCGGAAGATTACCCGCGCCGCGGCCGCCGCGGCCGGGGCGGCGGCGGTCGTCGCGGTCATCGCCACCGTGCCCCGGCTGGTCATCACCCAGCTCAACGTCGGTCCCGGCCCGGCCCAGAGCGGCGCACAGCTCGGCGAGACGTCATCGGCCGGCGCGCACCACCACCAGCAGGCCTCGGCCACCCCCCAGCCCACCCCGGACACCGGCCCGGCCAGCACCGCTCCCCCGGCCGCACCGCCGAACTTCGCCGCCACCTCGGTGACGTTCGTCGGCACCGAGAGCGGGTACGTGATCGGCCAGGCGGGCACCCCCGGGCAGTGCGGCCCGCCGAAGGCATACATCTGCACCTCGCTGGCGGGTACCAACGACGGCGGCAAGACCTGGCACGGCGTCCATGCGCCGGTGACCGGCGCGGCAAACGGGCCCACCGGGGTAAGCCAGATCCGGTTCTACAACACCAGCGACGGATGGGCGTTCGGCCCCCAATTGTGGGCCACGCATAACGGCGGGAAGAACTGGCAGCAGATCAGCACCGGTGGGATGCGGGTGACCGCGCTGGAAACGGCGGGCCAGCGGGTGTTCGCGGTCTGGGCGCAGTGCTCGGGCACCGGCGCGGGCTGGGCCGCGGGCTGCACCGGGCAGACGCTGCAGGAGGCCGCCCCGGGCAGCAACCGGTGGGCGCCGGTGCCCGGCGCGGCGGCCAGCCTCAACCCGAACGGGACGGCCAGCG
>DATCUG010000534.1:0-17193 GCA_036567525.1 Streptosporangiaceae bacterium
CGCCGCATCGACCTGGGCCGCGACGCGGGCCCGGGCCGGGCCGTCGGCGCTGAACCAGGGGGCAAGATCGATTATCGGGACCGAGGCTGGCATGGGCTGCTCCGAGGCTGGGCCTTTTGGGATAATAATCCCAGGTCAACGGAGGAGGATGCGCTGCTGACCAGGCGAATGTGTGCCGAAACCGTCGCTGGCACAGCAGTTTGAGCACACATTCGCGGTGCTGGCCGCGGGATGCCCAGCTGGTTCCGGGACGTGATTCGCGAGGTGCACGGGATCGAGCTGACCGGGGGTTTCCAGCCGCCGTAGCTGATGCTGGACTACCGGCACGGCTAGCCCGGGTGGAAATTCGCTGGGCAGCGTTCCGGGCCGGGGTTAGCGTGCGGCTGTGCCTGATGGCCAGCAGCCGCGGGTGGTGCGGTGCGATGCCCGGGCGGCCGGGTTCCGGGCGGCGTCGTTCGGCACGGTAGCGGCGTTGTGGATGCTGTATCACCTGCCGGAGCCGGCGCTGGCCTTGCGCGAGGCGCGGCGGGTGCTCCGCCCCGGCGGGAGCTTCGTGGCCTGCGCGCCGAGCCGGTGCAATGATCCCGAGCTGGCCGCGGTGCTGCCCGGCTGGGGCCAGCCGCTGACGTTCGACGCGGAGAACGCGGCGCAGCAGGTCGGCCAGTTCTTCGAGATCACGCAGACGCAGGCCTGGGACGTGCCGCTGCTCGACCTGGGCACCCGGGCCGAGGTCCAGCACTACCTGCGTGGCCGGGGGCTGGCCGGGCAGGCGGCCAGCCGGGCGGCCGGGCAGGTCCGCGTGCCGGTGCGGCTGACCAAGCGCGGCACGCTGATCTGGGCCCGCAAAGCGGCTTAGGCAGCTCAGGAACATCTGCGCGGCGCAGCGGGTTTGCCGTGGTTGCCATGCTATGACCCAGTTCACTGGGGTCCGATTGCGGCGGCGGAAGCATTTACGGCACAATGATGTTGTGAAAAGCATGGAGCAGCGTAGTAGCACCACGGGTACGGCGCGTGGCGCCGCGCTCCGTGCTGCCCGGGCCCATGCCCCGGCCCACGCTCCAGCCCACGGCGCGGGTCAGGCCCCGGGCCAGGCTGGCTCGGAGCCGAACACCCGGGCCCGGATCGCCCGGCTGATCCTGGAGAACGGCCCGGTCACCGCGGCCGGGCTGAGCACCCGGCTGAACCTGACGCCCGCCGCGGTCCGCCGGCATCTGGACAACCTGCTGGCCGACGGCATGATCGAGACCCGGACCGCGCGGCGGCCCGCCAGCCGTGGCCGTGGCCGCCCGGCCAAGCTGTTCGCCATCACCGACGTCGGGCGGAGCGCCTTCGAGCACGCTTACGACGACCTGGCCAGCAATGCGCTGCGATTCCTGGCCGAGACGGCCGGGCCGGGCGCGGTGGCCGAGTTCGCCCGCAGGCAGCTCGCCGACCTGGAGGACCGCTACCGTGCCGTGCTGGCCGAGGCGGCCCCGGCCGAGCGGGTGACGATCCTGGCCGAGGCACTGTCCGCGGACGGCTACGCGGCGTCGGCCAGCGGCTCGCCGGTTGAGACGGCCGGGCCAGGGCAGCAGCTATGCCAGCACCACTGCCCGGTGGTGCACGTGGCCGCCGAGTTCCCGCAGCTGTGCGAGGCGGAGACCGAAGCGTTCGCCCGGCTGCTCGGCACGCCGGTGCAGCGGCTGGCCACGATCGCGCACGGAGACGGGATCTGCACCACGCACGTCACCGCGCCGGCCCTGCTCGGCGCGCGGACCAACAACACTAATAACGCAACCGGAGGCATCTCCGTATGACCACGACCGCACACCCGGAACTTGAGGGTCTTGACCGGTATAAGTTCGGCTGGGCCGACTCGGACGTGGCCGGGGCGGCGGCCCGCCGCGGGCTGTCCGAAGACGTCGTGCGCGACATCTCGGCCAAGAAGAACGAGCCGGACTGGATGCTGGACCTGCGCCTGAAGGGCCTGAAGCTGTTCGGCCGCAAGCCACTGCCGGCCTGGGGCGCGGATCTGACGGACATCGACTTCGACCACATCAAGTACTTCGTCCGGTCCACCGAGAAGCAGGCCGCGAGCTGGGACGAGCTGCCCGCCGACATCAAGAACACCTACGACAAGCTGGGCATCCCCGAAGCCGAGAAGCAGCGGCTGATCGCCGGGGTGGCGGCCCAGTACGAGTCCGAGGTGGTCTACCACAAGATCCGTGAGGACCTGGAAGAGAAGGGCGTCATCTTCCTGGACACCGACACGGCGCTGCGCGAGCACCCGGACCTGTTCCGCGAGTACTTCGCCACGGTCATCCCGCCGGGCGACAACAAGTTCGCCGCGCTGAACACGGCCGTGTGGTCCGGCGGCAGCTTCATCTATGTGCCGAAGAACGTGCACGTGGAGATCCCGCTGCAGGCCTACTTCCGGATCAACACGGAGAACATGGGCCAGTTCGAGCGGACCCTGATCATCGTGGACGAGGGCTCTTACGTGCACTACGTGGAGGGCTGCACCGCGCCGATCTACAAGTCCGACTCGCTGCACTCGGCCGTGGTGGAGATCATCGTGAAGCCGGGCGCGCGGTGCCGGTACACCACCATCCAGAACTGGTCGGCCAACGTGTACAACCTGGTCACCAAGCGGGCGGTGGCCCAGTCCGGCGCGACCATGGAGTGGATCGACGGGAACATCGGGTCCAAGGTCACGATGAAGTACCCGGCGGTCTACCTGATGGGCGAGCACGCCCGGGGCGAGACCCTGTCGGTGGCGTTCGCCGGCGAGGGCCAGCACCAGGACGCCGGGGCCAAGATGGTGCACTGCGCGCCGAACACGTCGTCCACCATCGTGTCCAAGTCGGTGGCCCGCGGCGGCGGCCGGACCTCCTACCGTGGCCTGGTCCAGGTCCAGGAGGGCGCCGGGCACTCCAAGTCCACGGTCAAGTGCGACGCGCTGCTGGTGGACACGGTCAGCCGGTCGGACACCTACCCGTACGTGGACGTCCGCGAGGACGACGTCGAGATGGGCCACGAGGCCAGCGTCTCCAAGATCTCCGACGATCAGCTGTTCTACCTGATGAGCCGCGGCATGACCGAGGACGAGGCGATGGCCACGATCGTCCGCGGGTTCGTCGAGCCGATCGCCCGCGAGCTCCCGATGGAGTACGCGCTCGAACTGAACCGGCTGATCGAGCTCCAGATGGAGGGGGCGGTCGGCTGATGACGGGGCTGCAGGGGGCGGTGGAATCCTCCGCCCCGGTTTCCCGGCTGCACGAACACCGGTCGTTCGAGCTGGCCGACTTCCCGGTGCCGACCGGGCGCGAGGAGGAGTGGCGGTTCACCCCGCTGCGCCGCCTGCGCTCACTGCATACCGACACGTCGCCGGCGTCGGGCAAGGTCAGCGTGGACTTCGATGCCGCACCGGGAGTCTCCGCCGTGCTGGCGCAACGCGGTGACTCCCGGCTCGGCACCTCGTTCGTCCCGGCCGACCGGGTGAGTGCCCGGGCGTTTGCGTCGTTCGGTGAGGCGACCGTCATCTCGGTGCCGCCAGAGACCGATGTGCCGGAACCCACGGTGGTTTCCGTCCGCGGCGAGTCCGTGGAAGGTGCCGCGTTCGGTCACACCGTGGTCGAGATCGGCCATAACGCCCGTGCCGTGGTGGTGCTGGACCACGGTGGCTCGGCCACCTATGCGGACAACGTCGAGTTCGTGGTCGGTGACGGTGCCTCGCTGTCGGTGGTCAGCCTGCAGGACTGGGCGGACGACGCCGTGCACCTGAGTCACCACTACGCCACGGTCGGGCGGGACGCGCAGCTCAGCCACGCGGTGGTCACGTTCGGCGGCGGGGTGGTCCGGCTGGCGCCGTCGGTCAGCTACGCCGGGCCTGGTGGCGACGCGCAGCTGCTCGGGCTGTACTTCGCCGACGCCGGGCAGCACCTGGAACACCGGCTGTTCGTGGACCACAGCCAGCCGCGCTGCCGCAGCCGGGTCGACTACAAGGGCGCGCTGCAGGGCGAGTCGGCGCACTCGGTGTGGATCGGCGATGTGCTGATCCGGCCGGAGGCGATCGAGACCGACACCTACGAGCGCAACCGCAACCTGCTGCTCACCGACGGCGCCCGCGCCGACTCGGTGCCGAACCTGGAGATCCTCACCGGTGAGGTGGTCGGCGCTGGGCACGCCAGCACCAGTGGGCGGCTGGAAGACCAGCACCTGTTCTACCTGATGGCCCGCGGGATCCCGGAGAACGAGGCACGCCGCCTGGTGATCCGCGGTTTCTTCGGCGAGCTGGTGGCCAGGATCGAGGTGGCCGAGCTGCGGGCCCGGATCACCGCCGCGATCGAGAACGAACTGGCCAAGCTGCCATGACCGACAGCACGGGCACGTTCGTGCGGGTCTGCGCGCTGGACGAGCTGCCCGCCGAAGGGGCGATCGGGGTGCAGGTCGGCGACCTCCCGGTGGCCGTGATCCGGGTCGGCGGCGAAGTGTTCGCGATGCACGACGTGTGCTCGCACGAGGAAGTCCCGCTGTCCGAGGGCGAGGTCTACGACCACACCGTGGAGTGCTGGCTGCACGGCTCCTGCTTCGACCTGCGCACCGGCGCGCCGACCGGGCCGCCGGCCACCCAGCCAGTGCCGGTGTACCCGGTGAAGGTGGACGGCGCGGATGTCTACGTCGCCGTGCCGCCCGGTGCTGGCGGCAACTGACCATGATGATGACCTGGAGAAATTTCTGATGGCCACTCTTGAGATCCGCGACCTGCACGTCAGTGTGGACGCGCCCACCGGCGAGCAGGGTGGCGGCGGCACGCGTGAGATCCTGCGCGGGGTCGACCTGACCGTGGCGTCCGGGCAGACGCACGCCATCATGGGGCCGAACGGCTCCGGCAAGTCCACCCTGGCCTACGCCATCGCCGGCCACCCGCGGTACCACGTCACCCAGGGCTCGGTGACGCTGGACGGCGAGGACGTGCTGGCCATGACGGTGGACCAGCGGGCCCGGGCCGGCCTGTTCCTGGCCATGCAGTACCCGGTGGAAGTGCCCGGGGTGACCGTGTCCAACTTCCTGCGCACCGCGGTCACCGCGGTCCGCGGCGAGCCGCCGAAGCTGCGCGTGTTCCTCAAGGAGATGCGCGAGGCGATGGCCGCGCTGCAGATCGAGTCGTCGTTCGCCGAGCGCAACCTGAACGAGGGGTTCTCCGGCGGGGAGAAGAAGCGGCACGAGATCCTGCAGCTCGAGCTGCTCAACCCGAAGATCGCGGTGCTCGACGAGACCGACTCCGGGCTGGACATCGACGCGCTGCGGGTGGTGTCCGAGGGGATCAACCGGTTCCGCGCGGGGGAGGGCCACGGGGTGCTGCTGATCACCCACTACACCCGGATCCTGCGCTACGTGACCCCCGACTTCGTGCACGTGTTCGTGGGCGGCCGGATCGTCGAGGAAGGCGGCCCGGAGCTGGCCGAACTGCTGGAAGCCGAAGGCTACGAGCGCTTTCTGAAGGCTGGGGCGGTCGGATGACCCTCGACGTGGCGCGGATCCGGAAGGACTTCCCGATCCTGGACCGGCAGGTCCGCGACGGGCGGCCGCTGGTCTACCTGGACAGCGCCAACACGTCGCAGAAGCCGCGCCAGGTGATCGAGGCGCTGGACGAGTTCTACGAGCGGCACAACGCGAACATCCACCGGGCCAGCCACCAGCTCGGCGAGGAGGCCACCGCGGCCTACGAGGGCGCCCGCTTCAAGGCGGCCGGATTCATCGGGGCCCGGGACGAGTCCGAGGTGGTGTTCACCAAGAACATCTCCGAGGGCATCAACCTGGTCGCCTATGCGATGGGGAATGCCCGCTCCGGCCGGTTCCAGCTCGGGCCGGGCGACGAGATCGTCATCACCGAGATGGAGCACCACTCCAACATCGTGCCGTGGCAGCTGCTGTGCGAGCGGACCGGCGCCACGCTGCGCTGGTTCGGCGTGACCGACGACGGCGAGCTGGACCTGACCGCCATCGACGGCCTGATCACCGAGCGGACCAAGCTGGTCGCGCTGGCCCACCAGTCCAACGTGCTGGGCACCATCAACCCGGTCCGGCTGATCGCCGACCGGGCGCACGCGGCCGGGGCGCTGGTCCTGGTGGACGCGGCTCAGTCGGTGCCGCACATGCCGGTCGACGTGCACGAGCTGGGCGCCGACTTCCTGGGCTTCACCAGCCACAAGATGTGCGGCCCGACCGGCATCGGGGTGCTCTGGGGCCGCCGCGAGCTGCTCGACGAGCTGCCCCCGTTCCTGGGCGGCGGCGAGATGATCGAGAGCGTCTGGATGGACCACTCGACGTTCGCCCCGCCGCCGCACAAGTTCGAGGCCGGCACCATGCCGATCGCCCAGGCGGCTGGGCTGGGCGCCGCCATCGACTACCTGAGCGAGATCGGCCTGGACGCGGTCCGGGCGCATGAGCGCGAGCTGATCGGGCACGCGCTCGGCGCGCTGGGCACGGTGGACGGGCTGCGGGTGCTCGGGCCGGCCGACCCGGGCCGGCGCGGGGCCGCGATCTCGTTCACCGTGGACGAGGTGCACCCGCACGACATCAGCCAGGTGCTCGACGAGCACGGCGTGGCGGTGCGGGCCGGGCACCACTGCGCCTGGCCGCTGCACCGCCGGTATGGAATACAAGCCAGTACCCGTGCGTCGTTCTACCTGTACAACACGACGGCTGAGGTGGACACGATGGTCGAGGCGATCCGGCAGGCGCAGCGCTTCTTCGGCGGGACCTGATGCAGCTCGAGTCGCTGTACCAGGAAGTCATCCTGGACCACTACCGGCACCCGCACCACAAGGGACTGCGGGAGCCGTACGACGCCGAGGTGCACCACGTCAACCCGCTGTGCGGCGACGAGGTGACGCTGCGGGTCGCGCTGAAGGACGCCGGCGGCGAGCCGGTGGTCGGCGACGTGTCCTACGACGCGCTCGGCTGCTCGATCAGCCAGGCCAGCGCGTCGGTGATGAGCGAGCTGATCATCGGCAAGACGGTGCCCGAGGCGATGACACTGGCCGAGGAGTTCCTCCGGCTGATGCAGTCCAAGGGTGAGCTGGAGCCGGACGAGGCCGTGCTGGGCGACGGGGTGGCGTTCGCCGGGGTGGCCAAGTACCCGGCCCGGATCAAGTGCGCCCTGCTCAGCTGGATGGCCTGGAAGGACGCCACCGCACAGGTCATCGAAGCACAGGCGATTGAAGGAGCACCAGATGAGTGACCTGGAAACCACCCCGGAGACCGAGGACCTGCTGGAAGCGCTCCGCGACGTGGTGGACCCCGAACTGGGCGTCAACGTGGTCGACCTGGGCCTGGTCTACGGCGTGACGATGGGCGAGGACAAGATGGCTGTCATCGACATGACGCTGACCAGCGCGGCCTGCCCGCTGACCGATGTGATCGAGGACCAGGCCCGGTCCGCACTGGACGGCCTGGTCGAGGATTTCAAGATCAACTGGGTGTGGCTGCCGCCGTGGGGCCCGGAGAAGATCACCGAAGACGGCCGCGAGCAGCTCCGCGCCCTCGGCTTCAACGTCTGAGGGCTGCGCTGTGCCGGAGCGAGTCGGTTTCGCTGATCGCACCGGCCGCGCCGTGATGACTGCCTGACCTGCTCAACCTGGCGCCTGGTCGGCGCCGTTACGCCAGATACCGGCTGAACCAGCCGGTGACGGCCGCGTCTACCGACTTGGCCTCCGCGGTCGGCGGCGCGGGCTCGATGCCGGGCTCGGCGGCGAAGGCATGCCCCATGCCGGGGATGGTCGTCAGGCCTACCCGGTCCATGTCGCGGTACCGCTGGCGGAGCTCGGCGTGCAGCCGCTGTGCCTGCAGCGGGAAAGCCGGGTCATCGTGGGCCCCGGTGACCAGCAGAATCGCCGGCTGCGGGTCGCGTGCGGCGATCTCACCCGCGCGGGAGACGAAGTCGAACCGGGCGGCAACCGCCCGGGAGGCATCGCTCCACGGATAGCTGACCCCGAACCGGCGCTCGTTGGCCGCCACGACCTCGGCGAGCTGGATGACCGGGCTGATCAGCGCGGCCGCGCTGACCTGCGCGGCCCCGTCGGCCATCACGAGCTGGGCGGGAAGCGCGCCGACCGAGGCTCCCACCACCCCGATCGGGCCTTCGGTGACGGGCAGCCGGGCACGCAGCTCGGCCAGCACCGCCGGGAACTCCTCCGCCGCCTGGGTGACCTGCGGTTCAAACGCCTTCAGCACCGCATCGGCGTAGCCAAGCCGGATGAACTCCTCCAGCCCGCCGGGCAGCTGCCGCCTGCCGTGCATGGGCAGATCGAGGTAGACGCGCCACGCCGCGACCCCGGCCAGGGGAAGCGCCGAGGCCATCGCAGCCGCGCTGCGCGGCGGGTCGTTCAGGTGCCAGGCGGCGATCAGCGGCGTGGGCTCCCCGCGGTCAGGCGGTCCGGCCGGCGGCAGCGCCACGTAGGGGACACCGGCTGCCACGCCGCTGACCATCCCGTCCCGGTCGCTCATCTGTTCCTCCCGTTGTCCTGCCACTAGTTCATCGGCTGCTTGCCGTTGCTTCGGCGATCACCGGGTTGGTACTGCGGCGTCGGCGGTATCGGCTGCCCGGCCCGCACCGCCTCGACGACCGCCCGCGCTTCGGCGAGGCGATACTCCTCCCCGTAGACGGCGCCGGTTCGCCGAGGTGCTTCCATCACCGCGCAGCGGGCGGTGCCGCCCAGGTCGACCGGGGCGAAGCCGGCGTCGTCGATGAGCCGGGCGACGGTCTGCTTGGCCTCGTTGTCGTCTCCACAGATCCACTGCACCACACGGTCGGCCCCCTGGCGGCCGGCCGCCTCGGCCTGGAAGCCGGCGGTGAGTGTGTTGAATGACTTGGTGTAGCGGGCCCCGGGCATCCGCGCCGCGTTGAACTGCGCCGCCGTCTGGCCGGCGGGCGGCATCGGGCCCGAGCCGAACTGGTTCGTGGTGTCGATGACGATCTTCCCGGCCAGATCGCCGGCCTGCTCGAGCGCGTGCGGGATCACGTCCCAGGGGACGGCGAAGATGACCACCTCACCGAAGGCAGCGGCTTCGGCCGCCGTGCCAGCTGAGGCTCGCCCGCCGATCTCGCCGGCGAGGGCCGTCAGCTGCGACCGGTCGCGCGCGAAGCTCAGCTTCACCTCGTGACCGGCGGCGGCCAGCAACCGCGCCGCGTTCCCACCGATGCGGCCCGCTCCAATGATGCCTACTCGCATTCGCATTCCTCCTGTTCATCACGGGCGGGGGATGAGTTCGATCGCGTGGGCCGCTGCGACCAGGGCTGCCGGGTCGCCGGTGCGGGCGTGCACCTCGGCGGCCGTGTCGGCGAATTTGATCACGTGCTCGTCGCCATGGGCGACCGCCCGCGCGAAGATCTCGTCGACGGCACCGGGTCCGGCCGGCGCTGCGGTCCGTGTCCGGGGAGGGGCGGGCACGGATGGGGCATAGATGGCGGTCAGCGCGGCGGCCGCCTCCCAGGCCGCGGCCGCGCTGGGCGCCCACAGGTCCGGGCTGAGTGCGGGCAGGGCCCGCAGGATAGCTGTGGGGGCGGTGGCGGCATGCACAAGCATGGTCGGGTTGCCGTGTGCGTAGTCCAGGTATCTGATGACCGCGGCGTCGGCCAGCCCGGCCAGCCACGTCCTGGCCTGCTCCGGTTCCTGGACGGGCGGTGCCGCCAGCGCTGCCTGCCAGCCCGCCAGCGCGGCAAGCCGGGGCAGGCGATCGCGAATCCCGCCGGACTGGTCGCCGATCCGCGGCACCGCCGCCAGCGCCGCCGCCGGAGTCAGGCCCGCGTCTTGCTGACTGGTCGTGGCGGTGGGCCGGAGCCGCGTGGGTTCCCCGGTGCCGGGGAGTGGCTGCCAGCGCGCTGCCCAGTAGGCCAGACCGTGTGCCAGCTCGGTGACATGGGCCGGGTCCTCGCCGTCGGCTAGCAGCGCGCGCACCGCGTGGCCGGTCCGGATAATGCCGTGGGTGGCGGCCGCGACCGCACCGGGCAGCAGCCGGGGCCACCAGGTGCCCAGGACCTGCCGCCACGGCCCGGCTGCGATCTGGCGGCGGAAGAAGACGGTCCAGTCGGCGATGCGCTGGGGATCACCCAGGGCTTCCTGCCAGTCGGGACCGATCGTGCCGCTGCCGCGGGGGAATTCCTCCAGCCGCTTCACGTAGCGATCCAGCCATGGGCCTACGTCCTGGGCGTGGCCGTGACGGGCCATCGCCTCGGCGGCCATCGGACCGTGGTTGGACAGCCAGCCTTCGTATTCGGGCCCGG
Source organism: Streptosporangiaceae bacterium (assembly GCA_036567525.1). Taxonomy (GTDB): domain Bacteria; phylum Actinomycetota; class Actinomycetes; order Streptosporangiales; family Streptosporangiaceae; genus RYN-230. The sequence goes on from DATCUG010000534.1 coordinate 10,268, forward strand.
TCTGATGCAGCCGCTCATAGGCCTCGTCCAATGTTCCTGTGGCATCGGATGACATGTGATATCCCCTGTATCCGCGAGACTCCTGTCAGGCACGGTCATGATCGGTACCGCGGACCTCTACCAACGGCCTGGTTCGAGTTCCGTCGGCGCATGGTTCCTCCCGTGAACTGCGGTGTGCATACGCTACGAGCGGCAATGACCAGTGATCCAGGGCTAATTCGACCTCACATCAATGGGTCAATCTGCCGTCCGCCGAGGATTTCAAGATCAACTGGGTGTGGCTGCCACTGTGGGGCGGACCACAGCGAGGCGGTCGAGGTCCGGGCCAGGCTGCACCCGTCCGGGGAGTAGGCGCCCTCGGCTGCTGGCTATCTCATGCCGGGGGAGGCGATGGGGATCCCTACGGAGTGGGCGATGCCGAGCATCCGCTTGTCGTAACTGACCAGGACGGCGAGCGCGTCGCCGATGGCCTGAGCGCTCGCAATGTGGACCGCGTCGAGCGTTCGCACGCCGCCCGGCAGGGCAGCTGCGGCGTCCCTGATCTCATCGGTTACCAGAATCTCAGTGAAGCTGCCCAGCAGGTCTTGCATCGCCGTCGGGTAGCTGCCGACCCGGTCGAGGGTACGTACAGTCTCGACGAAACCGATCGTGGATGTGCCCATCGGCGACTCGGGGGAGCGAGCCAGGAAATCGCGGAGTTCGGGTGCGTAAGGGCGGCCGGTCACCAGGGTTATTAACGCGGAAGCGTCAAGGTAGATCACCGGTCGTCTGCTTCCCGCTCCGCGAGCAACAGATCCAGGGGTGAGCTGTCCTCGGGCACGTCATAGGCCGGGATCTGGCCGAGATCCTGGCTTGTCGTCGGCTTCAATCTGATGATCCCTTTGGCGATAAGAGGCGCATAGCGGCCAAGCACACCCGAACCTGGGACGACTACGGCGATGGTCTTTCCATGGCGAGTCACTTCGATCGATTCACCACGCTCGACGCGGGCGAATATGGCGCTGGGGTTGTAGGAGAACTCGCGGACTGAGACAGCGCTCATCCCACCTCCCCTTCGGTGTACCTGCATCGTAGTCATTGTACCTACAATCTAGTACCACCAGAAGGGAAGTAACAGCCGCGCCAGACGGTCGTCGGCCCCAGGTTCTGTCATGGTGACCTCCTCTAGGTCGTTTCCGCCACCGTAGGCGCGAGGTCTGACACCGGCCTGGTTTCGGCGTGGTTCACCCGGTATCTCCCCGGGCCGGGGGAGGTGCCGATCGCGCCCGCTCGCCTAGCGTGGAGTGCCTGACCAGCCGAATCCTGGGGAAGCGGGCAGCGTGATGCCGGACAAGCTCATGCGGCTGCGCCGGAGTGAGACTCCGCCGGAGCCGCCGCGGCCGGTCATGCTGGCCATCGCCGGGGACAGCGCGGCCGGCAAGACCACACTGACCCGGGGCATCGCCGAGGCGCTCGGCCCGGACCGGGCCACCGCGCTGTGCGTGGACGATTACCACCGCTACGACCGGGCGGAGCGCCGCTCGGTGCCGTTCACCGTGCTCAACCCGGAGTGCAACTACATCGATGTGATGGAGCAGCACCTGCAGTTGCTGGCGCTCGGCCGGCCCATCCTCAAGCCGGTCTACGACCACTCCACTGGCACGCTGACCCGCCCGGTCCTGGTCGAGCCGCGCGAGTTCGTCATCGTGGAAGGGCTGCTGCCGCTGCACACCAAGCTGGCCCGGGCCTGCTTCGACATCGCGGTGTACCTGGACCCGCCGGAGGAGATCCGGCGGGAATGGAAGCTCAAGCGGGACTGCGCCGAACGGGGCTACCAGCCAGACCAGGTGCTGGCCGAACTGGCCCGGCGGGAGCCGGAGTCGGCCGCCTACATCCGGCCGCAGCGGCAGTGGGCCGACATCTCGATCCGGTTCGCGCCGGTGGCCGGGCACCAGGCCCCCGGGGGCACGCCGCTGTCCGCGGAGATCCTGCTCCGGCCGACCATCCAGCACCCGGACCTGACCCACGTGCTGACCGACGACGACCGGCGGACCGTGCACCTCAAGCTGATCCGGGACAGCGACGGGCGGCCGGTGGACGCGCTGCACGTGCACGGGTACGCGCCGCGGGAGGACAGCCGGATCGCGGAGAAGGCCATCTGGGAGCAGCTGTCCTTCGCCCCGGACAGCTCGCTGCCGGACCTGCTCGGTGAGTACGCGCCGGGCCGGCGCAGCGAGCCGCTGGCCATCGCCCAGCTGCTGCTGCTCTGGCACCTGCTTGAGGCGCGTTCCTGATTGGGTACGGTTCCGGGCATGACCGCACGGCCAATCACGGCGCTGATCGTCGACGATCACCAGATGGTGCTGGACGGTCTCCAGGCCATGCTGCAGCCGTACCGGGATCAGGTGCAGATCATCGGCGAGGCCAGCGAGCCCGCGGCCGCGCTGGCGCTGACCACCGGCCTGAAGCCGGATGCCGTGCTGCTCGACGTGCGGCTGCGCGAAGCCAGCGGGCTGGACCTGTGCAGCGAGATCCTCCGGGCCAGGCCGGACTGCAAGGTCGTCTTCCTCACCGTGTACGACGACGAGCAGTACCTCTACCAGGCCCTCCGGGTCGGCGCGGCCGGCTTCCTGCTCAAGCGGATCAAGGGCGGCGAGCTGGTCGACTACCTGCGCCGGATCTGCGACGGGGAGGTGCTCATCGACCCCACCCTGGCCGGCCGGGTGGCGCTGACCGCGGCCCGGCTGCGCAGCGGCGAATTCTGGCCCGGCGCGCATCTCGGCCTGACCCAGCGGGAGAGCGAGGTGCTGTCGCTGCTGGTCGCCGGGCTGTCCAACCGGGCTATCGCGATGAAGCTGGTGGTCAGCGAGGAGACGGTGAAGACGCACTCCCGGGGCATCTACCGCAAGCTGGGCGTGTCCGACCGGGCCGGCGCGGTCGCGGTCGCGCTGCGCGAAGGCGTCTTTCATTGATCCCCGGCCTGGGCGCTGACGCCGGCGCAGAACGCGAAGCGCGGCTGCTGTCCCGGGTGGTGGACACGATCTCGGCCGGCCTGGACCTGGACCGCATCCTGCAGGGGGTGGCCACGCTGGTCACCGAGACCACCGAGACCGACGTGTGTTTCGTGCACCTGCTCGACGAGCGGGCCCGCATGCTGCAGTTGCGTGGCGCGACTCCGCCGTTCGACACCATGGTGGGCAGCATCGAGCTGGCCGTCGGCGAGGGCGTGGCCGGCTGGGTGGCCGACCACGGCGAGCCGGCCGTGATCGTGGACGACAAGACCGCGGACCCCCGGTACCGGTACATCCCGGCGCTGCGCGGCGAGGACTTCACCTCGATGGTCTCGGTGCCGGTGGTGACGCCGCTCGGCCACCTGGTCGGCGTGCTGAACGTGCACACCCGGGAGCGCCGCGAATTTTCCGCCGCCGACGTGGAGCTGCTCCGCTCGGTGGCCGGCCTGGTCGCCGGGGCGATCGAGAACGCCCGGCTGCACCGGCGGCTGGCCGACCGGGAGGAGGCACTGGAGCGGTTCGCCGAGCGGACCGTCGAGTGGCAGGAGCAGGAACGGCGGCGGCTGGCCGGTGAGATCCACGACGGGATCAGCCAGCGCATCGTCAGCCTGTTCTTCCATCTGTCGGCGGCGGCCGATGCCATCCCGGGCGACCCGGCGGTGGCCGCGGAGCAGGTGGCCCGGGCCCAGGAACTGGCCGCCGCCGCGCTGGACGAGGCCCGGTCGGCCATCGCCGGGCTGCGCCCGCCGGTGCTCGATGACCTGGGCCTGGCCGCCAGCCTGGACAGCCTGGCCCGCTCGTTCCCCACGCTGGACGTGCAGGTGGACGCGGCTGAGCTGCGGATGGCCGAGCACGCCGAGACGGCGGTGTACCGGACCGCGCAGGAAGCCCTGCAGAACGTGGCCAAGCACGCCGACGCGCAGTCCGTCCGGCTCCGGCTGCAGCGGCACCGGGACCGCGTCGTGCTGGAGGTGGCCGACGACGGCGCTGGCTTCGACACCGAGGCGCCCAGTGTGGGCGGGGCGGGGGGGCCGGGGCCGACCGGGTTCGGCCTGGCCGGCATGCAGGAGCGGGCCGAACTGCTCGGCGGCCATCTGGATCTGGCCGCCACCCCCGGCCGCGGCACCACCGTCCGGCTGACTATCCCGTTCCTGCCTGCCGCTCAGTCCGGAGGCTGAAACCCCAGTTCAGCATCCGGGTGGCCGCCTGCGCGCCGGTCGCCACGCCGGTGGCCGGGCTGCCCAGCACCACCCCGATCAGCGGCCGGCCGTGCCGGACCGCCTCGAACAGCAGGCAGTGCCCGGCGGCGTCGGTGTACCCGTCCTTGATGCCGACCGCGCCCGGGTAGCTGAAGAACAGCGCGTTGGTGTTGTCCCACCAGTACTGGTGATGCCCGGGTCCCTTGCTCAGGTGGTACAGCCCGCGGTCCACGATGGACCGGAACGCCGGGTAGCGCATCGCGGCCAGGCCCAGCCGGACCAGGTCGTACGGTGTGGAGTAGGTCGACTTCCCGGTCGGGTAGGGCAGCCCGTCCGGCGAGGTGAAGTGGGTGTCCCGCAGGCCCAGCTGGGCCGCGGCCGCGTTCATCCGGGCCACGAACGCGGTCAGCCCTGGGCCGTACGCGCTGGCCAGCGTGTAGGCGGCATCCGCGCCGGACGGCAGCAGCAGCGCGGCCAGCAGTTCCCTGGCCGTGAGCACGTCGCCCGGGCGCAAGCTCGCGGTTTCGCCGCCGTAATGCCACGCGTACTTGAACGCCGCCTTGGGCACCCGGATCTTCTCGCCCAGGCGGTTGCTTTCCAGCACCAGCAGCGCGGTCATCACCTTGGTCACGCTGGCCATCGGCCGCGGCGTGGTCGCGGCGCGGCTCCACAGCACCTGGCCGGTGGCCGCGTCAGCCAGCAGTGCGCCCTTGGCCTTGACCTTGGCCGGTGCGCCGGTCACCTTGAGCTGCGGCCCGGCGGGCCGCCGCGGCGTCGCGGTGGGGGCCGGTGCGACGGTGGCCGGCGGCCGGTGCGTGCTGGGGGTGGCCGGCCCGGATGTGGGCTGCGGGAGCGCGGCGGAGGTGACTGAGCACGCCGCCGTGCCACCCGACAAAGCGGTCACCGCAGCCAGAACGGCGACCCGTACCCGCAGCCCCATGGGGTAACCCTAGATGGGGACAGATAGCCCACGGCAAACGCGTTACAGTCCTGGGGAACGTTTCCCGGATCGTAGCGAGGCCGTTATGACGTCCCACCGTGTGCTGGCCCCGTTGCGGCCGGCTGCCCGTGTGCTGACCGGATCCACCTACATCCTGCTCGGCCTGGACGCCGTCCGCGCGCCGGGCAAACGGGTCGAGCTGGCCGGCCCGGTGCTGTCCGCCATCCGGTCCCGGGTGCCGCTGCCCGAGGACGACGAGCTGCTGGTCCGGGTGAACGCGGGCACCCAGGTGGCGGCGGGCGCCATGCTGGCCCTGGGCCTGGCGCCGCGGCTGGCCGCCGCGGTGCTGGCCGCCTCGCTGGTGCCCACCACGCTGGCCGGGCATCCGTACTGGACGATCGAGGACCCGGCGCAGCGTGCCCAGCAGCGCATCCACTTCCACAAGAACGTGGCGCTGATCGGCGGGCTGCTGCTGGCCGTGCTGGACGAGCCGGCCCGCGGCTAGCCGGCCGGCTGGGGCTGGCCGGGGCCGTGCCCGGTCAGCTGGAACGCGCGGCGGTACTGCTCGGGTGTGGTGCCGCGGACGCGGGCGAAGTGCCGCCGCAGCGTGTCGGTGCTGCCGAACCCGCTGCGCGCCGCGATCGCCGCGATGGTCTCATCGCCCCGTTCCAGGAGCCGTTCGGCCAGCATGACCCGGTGCCTGCTCAGCCAGGCGCCGGGGGTGGTGCCCAGTTGCTGGTGGAAGCGACGGGCGAACGTGCGGGGCGACATGGCCGCATGGGCGGCCAGCACCTCGACGGTGAGCGGCCGGTCCAGATGCAGGCGCGCCCAGTCCAGGGTGGCGGCGATATCGCCGGCCCGGGTGGGCTCGGGCAGCGTCATCTCGATGTACTGCGACTGCCCACCGCTGCGGTGCGCGGGGACGACCATGTGCCGGGCCACGCTGTTGGCGATCTCGGCGCCGTGCGCCCGGCGGATCAGGTGCAGGCACAAGTCGATGGCGGCGGCCGACCCGGCGCTGGTCAGGATCGGCCCGTCCTCGACGTACAGCCGGTCCGGCTCGACGTGGACCTGCGGGTAACGCTGGGCCAGCGCCGCCGCGTGCATCCAGTGCGTGGTGGCCCGGCGGCCGTCCAGCAGTCCCGCCGCGGCCAGCACGAACGTCCCGGTGCACAGACTGGCCAGGGTGCTGCCGCGCTGGGCCGCGGCGCGCAGCTGGGCGATCAGCGCCGGGGGCGGCGGCGGGGTCGGCGGGTTGGCGCCGAGCACCAGGATGAGGTCGGCCGCGGCCAGCCGGTCCAGGCCGTGGCTCGCGGTGATGGCAAAGCCGGTCGTCGTCGGCAGCGGACCGGGGTGCTCGGCGCAGACCGCGAAGTCATAGCGGGGCAGGCCCGAACCTGGCCAGTCGAGGCCGAAGGCTTCGCAGGCCACGCCCAGTTCGAACGCCGGTACCGGCGCCAGCACCGGCACGGCCACGTTGCGCAGCATGTCTCCAGTCTGGCAGAAACTGCGGCTTACCTGTCAGTCCGGTCACTAGTCCGCGGGCCGCGCACGGGTAGCGCGCGCAGTGGAGGTGACGGGGACGTGGCGAACGGGATGGGATCGCGGGGCCGGGTGCTGGCCGCGCTGGCGGTCGTGTGGTTCGTCTGGGGCTCGACCTATGTCGCCGTGCGCGTCGCCGACCGGGCGCTGCCCCCGCTGACCATGAGCGGTGCCCGGTTCCTGATCGCCGGCCTGCTGATCTACGGCTGGTGCGCCGTGCAGCGGCGGCGTCGGCCTCAGCCCGGCTGGCGGCCC
>DATCUG010000535.1:0-2023 GCA_036567525.1 Streptosporangiaceae bacterium
AGCGCAGGACGCGGGACCGGCCGTAGCGGGCGGCCACGCCGGGGGCGCCGGGTGCGCCGGAGCCGGGCGCGGCGGCCCCGGCCGGCGGCCGGACCGGCCCGCCGTCGAGCCGGGCGGTCAGGGCGGACGGGATCGTCATGACGCCCGCACCGCCGCCGCGTAGCTGATCACGTGGGCCTGCGGGTGCGCGGCCAGGTAGCTGCGGGCACTCGCCGCGGTGGCGAACGGCTCGAACTGGGCGCCGCTGGGCGCGGCCGGGTTGCGCACCCAGATGTCGGCCGCGGCGAACCACCGGGTGCCGGTGATCGCGTCCGGGATGTAGGCCGCCTGCACGGTCTTCCCGGCCGCCTCGGCCGCCCTGATGTTGCGCAGCAGGCAGGACGGGTTGGCCGCCGGATGGGTGTAGTCCTGGCCGGCCAGCCACACCTCGCCGGCCGTGGCCGGGTCGCTGACCGCCTGGTGGCACACCGCGTCGGTGCCGGTGATCCGGGCCGGGTTGGCCGTGCTGGCCAGGTCGGTGGCGTAAGAGGAGCCGAGCACCTGCTTGAGGTAGCTGGTGTTGATGAAGCGGTTCAGGTTGAGCGACGTGCTGGTCAGCACGCCGATCGACTTGAGGAACGGGATGTCGTGGGCCAGCGCGGCGCGCAGTTGCGGATAGATGGTCATGCCGAACGTGGCCACGCCGTCCGGCCCGTTGTACAGGTACACCACCTGGGGTGGCAGCCCGGCCGCCCGGGCCACCCGCTCGGCGGCGGCCAGCGGGTGCTCATGCAGGTAGCTGGTGGCCTGCAGCTGGGCCTGCAGGAACGCCCGGACCACGGCCGGGTCCTGCTGCGCGAACGCCTGCCGGACGACGACGCCGTGCAGGGTGGGCTCGTCCAGCTGGCCGCCGTCGTACAGCAGCCGGGCCTGGTTCTTGTAGACCAGCAGGCCGGGCCAGTCCACGAACTGGGCCAGGCCGGCCACGCTGCCCGCCTGCAGTGCGGACGCGCCGACCGACGGGTCCTGGTTTTCCACCTTGACGCCGGTGGCCGGGTTGATGCCCGCCCGGGACAGCGCCTGCACCAGGGTGCCGTCGCCCGCCGAGCCGACGCTGGTGGACACGGCCTGGCCCTTGAGCTGGGACAGCGTCTGGATTGTGGAGTTGCGGGCGACGACGATCCCGTTGAGCGCGCCGCGCAGGTTGTAGCCGGTCACCGAGACCATCTCGGTGCGGCCACCGGTCAGCGACTGCGACCTGGACCCGTTGATCAGCAGCGGGTAGTCACCCATCGAGCCGATGTCGATGTTGCCGGCCAGCATCTGGGCTGTGATCGGCGCGCCGGTCGAGTAGTTCTCCCAGCTCACCGAGTACTTCTTGCCGGTCTTGCGGCCGAGCGCGGCCAGGTCGCGCTCGAAGTAGCCGAGCGACTTCAGCAGCGTGCCCGCGGTCACCGTGTTGATCGTCTCCGACTGGTAGCCGACGACGACCTGCACCGTGCCCCCGGCGGCGGTGGCCGCCTGGATGCTGCACCCGGCCAGCATGCTGGCACCGACCGCGGCGGCCGCCGCCACGGCCCAGCCCTTGGTAACGTTCATCGGCGTTCCGCCTCTCATCGCAGCAGGTAGGGCATGTTGACGGTGACCGCACCGGTCGGGCAGCGGGCCGCGCACGGGCCGCAGTACCAGCACTCATCCACGTGCTGTAGGCCTTGCTGGTGTCCGGGTCGATGGCCAGCGAGTCCAGCGGGCACATGTCCACGCACAGCGTGCAGCCGGTGACGCACAGCGAGGCGTCGATGGTGACCGGGACATCGGCCCGCGTTTCGACCAGGGGCATGCCAGGCTCCTTGCTTGTCGTGCCGGGTGAGGTTCGGGGTACGCCGGCGGCTGGGGCCGCGGGACCGGGTTAGGGCCGCGGGACCGGCTCGCGGGCCATGAAGCCGCGCATGGCCAGCCGGTCGCCGCGGAACCGGATGTACTCCAGGTCCACCGGCCGGCCATCGGCCAGGTGGGTGAGCCGCTCGACCATGAGCAGCGCGGC
>DATCUG010000536.1:0-6039 GCA_036567525.1 Streptosporangiaceae bacterium
GTGTAGCTCCAGCCGCACTCATCTCAACATCAACAACGTGTCTGGCCGGTGGGTGACGACAGCCTGGGTCAGCCAGCCGCCCGCACTGCGTGCCGGCCGGCCTGGCCGGCCGCGATGAGCACGGTGGCGCCCAGCTCGGCCGACCTGGCCAGCCGGGGGACCAGGCCGGCCGCGGCGGCCGCAGCGGTGGCCGCGGCCGCCTGCCGGTCGCTGATCTCGGTGAGCACGTGGCCGCCCGGGGCCAGCCAGGCGGGGGCCACCGCGGTCACCCGGCGCAGCACCTGCAGGCCGTCCGGGCCGCCGTCCAGGGCCACCCGCGCCTCGTGCTCGCGGGCTTCCGCGGGCAGCAGTGCCACGTCACCGGTGGGCACGTAGGGCACGTTGGCCAGCAGCACATCGACCCGCCCGCGCAGCCCGGCCGGCAGCGGGCCAGTCAGGTCGCCCTGGTAGACGTGACCGCCCGCGGGCAGCACGTTGCGCCGGGCGCAGCGCACCGCGGCCGGGTCCACGTCGGCGGCGTGCAGGTCCACCGGCCGGCCGGCCGCCGCGGCCAGCGCCAGGCCCAGCGCGCCCGAGCCGCAGCACAGGTCCACGATCACCGGCCGTGGCGCCGGGCCGAGCAGGCTGGCCGCCTGGCCGACCAGGAATTCGGTCCGGCGGCGCGGCACGAACACGCCCGGGTCCACCGCGATCCGCAGCCCGCAGAACTCGGCCCAGCCCAGCACGTGCTCCAGCGGCTGGCCCGCCGCCCGCCGCTGGACCAGGGCGGTCAGCTCGGCCGGCGTCTGGGCGGCCGCGATGAGCAGCCGTGCCTCGTCCTCGGCGAACACACAGCCCGCCGAGCGCAGCCGGGCGGCCACGGCGGACAGCGACTGGGCAGGCAGGGACGCGGACATGGTGCCCAGGTACCTTACCCGCTGGCCGTTCTTGCTCAGTCAAGCTAAGATTTGCTTATGCAAGCAAGTACAAACCAGGCCAGGCCGGCCGCCCGGCGGACGTTCACCGAGGGGGCGCGCCGGGCGCAGATCGTGCAGGCCGCGATCGAGACCATCGCCGACGCTGGCTATCGCGGCGCCACGTTCGCCCGGATCGCCCGGCAGGCCGGGCTGTCCAGCACCGGGCTCATCTCCTACCACTTCAGCGGCCGGGACGAGTTGATGGGTGAGGTGGTGGCCAGGGTGATCGGGGACATCCGGGTGTTCATGACCCAGCGGATGGCGGGGGTCACCGGGCCGGCCGCCGCGCTGCGCGGCTATATCGAGGGCAACGCCGAGTTCACTGCGGCGCACCGGGCCGAGATGAAGGCGCTGCTGGAGATCTTCCTGAACGGCGGCCTGCGCTACGACACGGACACCGAGCAGGCCGCGCTGGCCCCGCTTGAGGAGATCCTGCGGGCCGGGCAGCGCAGCGGCGAGTTCCGCGCGTTCGACCCGACCGTGATGGCCACCATGATCCAGCGGGCCGTGGACGGCCTGCCGTTCCTGCTGGCCGCCCAGCCTGACCTGGACGTGCCGGCCTACGCCGCGGAGGTGGTGACGACGTTCGAGCTGGCCACCCGGGCCCGGTCATGACCGCCACCCCGGCTGCGGGCCCGGCGCCGGCCAGCCTGCGCCGCCAGATCGCGGCCCTGGTCTTCGACATCGCCGCGCCGGTCGCGCTGTACTACGGGCTGCGCGCCGCCGGGCTGCCCAGCCTGCAGGCGCTGGCCATCGGCGCGGTCATCCCGGCGGCCAGCGCGGCCTGGGTGCTGATCCGGCAGCGGCGGGCCAATCTGATCGCCCTGCTGGTGCTGGGCACGATGGCCGCCTCACTGATCATCTCGGTCATCTCGCACAGCCCGCGCTTCCTGCTGGCCAAGGACGGCCTGCTGACCGGCGGATGGGGGCTCTGGTTCCTGGCCAGCCTGTGGGCCGCCCGGCCAGCCGCGTTCCTGTTCGCCCGGCCGCTGATGGAAGGGCGGCGGGTGTTCGCGGTCCGGGACTGGGACGCGCTGTGGGACGCCGAGCCACGGTTCCGCCGGATCTGGCGGGTGTCCACAGTGATCTGGGGGCTGGCCCTGCTGGCCGACGCGGTCATCCGGGTGGTGATGTCCTACACGCTGCCGGTCACTGTGGTGCCCGGCCTGGGCGGGGCGCTCTATCCGGTCACGTTCGTGCTGATCCAGATCATCACCAACGTCTACTACCAGGTCGCCGGGCTGAACCGGCTGCTCGGCGCGCGGTGGCTGGCCGGCCGGGGCTCAGCGCGGCAGCACGTGCGGGTTCAGCGTGCCCGCCGGGTCGAACGCGGCGCGGAGGCGGGCGAACAGGGCCCGCTCGGCGGCTGACCGGGCCAGCGGCAGCCAGCGCTCCTTGAGCGCGCCGATGCCGTGCTCGGCCGAGATGGAGCCGCCCAGCGATGCGACGAACGAGAAAACCGCGTCCTCGTGCCGGCCGTCCGCCGGGGCGGCCGGCACGATGTTCACGTGCAGGTTGCCGTCGGCGACATGGCCGAACGTGATCACCTGGGCGGCCGGGTCGGCCGCCGCCGCCACCCCGGCCACCTCGGTGGCCAGCTGGACCCAGCGCGCGGCAGGCACGGCCACATCCAGCTTGACCGGGGTGCCCAGGAAACCGGCCGCCTCCGGGTGCCGTTCCCGGTAGGCCCACAGCCGGGCCCGGTCGGCCGCCGTCTCGGCCACGGCCACGTCCAGGCCGCCGGCCAGCTCAGCCAGGTCATCCAGCGCGCCTGGGCCACATGCCTCCAGCAGCAGGTAGCAGGGCGCCGGCCGGGCCAGCGGCGCGGGCAGCCCGGCCCGGCGGGCCAGGACGTCCAGGCCGGTACCGGTGAAGAACTCGGCGGACAGCAGGCCGGGCACCCCGGTTACGGCCCGGCGGGCAAGGGCGTGTACCTCACCTGGGCCGGCCAGCCCGGCCAGCACGGTGATCAGCCCGGCCGGCCTGGGCACCAGCCGGAGCCGGGCCTGGGTGATCACGGCCAGCGTGCCTTCCGAGCCGGCCAGCAGGGCCGGGTAGTCGTAGCCGGTGTTGTCCTTGGCCAGCCCGGCCAGGTGGGACAGGACGGTGCCGTCGGACAGCACGGCCTCGACGCCGCGCAGCTGAGCCCGCATCGGCCCGTAACGCAGCACCCGCAGCCCGCCCGCGTTGGTCGCGATCGCGCCGCCCACCGTGGCGCTGTCCCGGCTGGCGATCAGGATGCCCAGGTCCAGGCCGGGTGCGGCATCCGCGACCTGCTGGAGGGTGACCCCGGCCCCGGCGGTGACCTGGGCCGCGTCCAGGTCGGCTGGGCCGAGGCCGGTGAGCCGGGCCAGGCTGAGCACCAGCTCGCCATGGCCGGGCACGCCGCCGCCGACCAGGCCGGTGTTGCCGCCCTGGGGCACGACCGGCAGGCCCGCCTCGGTGCACAGCGCGAGCACGCCGGCCACTTCCTGGGTGTCCCGGGGCCGCACGACCGCCGCGGGCTGCCCAGTGAACCGGCCGGTCCAGTCGGTGCCGTAGCCCGCAGCCGGGCCGCCGGTGAGCACATGCTCCGAGCCCACGACCCCGGCCAGCGACCTCAGCAGGGCGGCGGAGATGGTGGGGCTGGTGGTCATGGAAGCTGCGGGAGCTCCGCGCAGGCCTTCATGGCCCGGGCGAACGCGTCGCCGCGGTCGCGGTAGTCGCGGAACTGGCCGAAGCTGGGCGCGGCCGGGGACAGCAGCACCACCCCGTCCGGCTGGGCCCAGCGGAACCCCAGGCTGACCGCGCTGTCCAGGTCGTCGCAGGACACCAGTTCGGTGGCACTGGCCGGACCGTCCTCGATGGCGGCCCGGATCCGCGGGCCGCTGTCCGGGACCGCCAGCACCAGGGTGGGCGCCGCCCGGCCGGCCAGGCCGGCCGCCAGTGGCTGGTAGTCGATGCCCCGGTCCTGGCCGCCCGCGATCAGCGCGACCCGGCGGCCGGGGAAACTGTCCAGGGCGGCCAGCGTGGGCAGCACATTGGTGGACAGGCTGTCGTCCACGAACGTGACCCCGCCGACCGCGCCGATCACCTGCAGCCGGCTGCCCAGCGCCGCGAAGCCGGCCGCCGCGGCGCGCAGCGCGGCGTCGTCACCGGCCTCCGGCACCCCGAGCGCGCGCAGGCAGGCCCGGGCGATCAGCGCGTTGCGCCGGCTGTGCGTGCCGAGCAGGCCGAGCGGCTGCATCCAGTCCGCGGCCGGGTCATCGCCGGCCCGCACCCACTCCACCCGCGGCCCGAGCAGGCTCCGCCGTTCGCGGAGCAGGTCGCTGTCCCCGTTGGCCACGGTCAGATCGGCGCCGGGCTGGGTGCAGGCGGACAGCTTGTCCCGGTAATAGGTCTCGACGTCGCCGTTGTGCCAGGGCAGGTGGTCGGGGTGCAGCGAGGTGACCGCGACCACCGGCGGCGAGCAGGGCAGGTCGGTGGCCTGGTAGCTGGACGTCTCGATGACCCAGTAGTCCCAGGCCGCGCCGCCGGGTGGGGTGGCCTGGGTCGGGTCCCACGGCGGCTGGCCGATATTGCCGCCGGTCAGGCACTGATAGCCGAGCCGGGTCAGCAGGTGCCCGGCGATGGCGGTGGTGCTGCTCTTGCCTTTGGTCCCGGTGAGGCACACCACCCGCTCCCGCGGGGCTTCCTGCAGCCACAGCCCCAGCCCGCCGGCCACCGGGACGCCGCCCGCTTCGAGCTGCCGCAAGTCGTCGCGGTACCGGCTGATCCCCGGCGACTTCACCACCACGTCGCAGCCGGCCAGCGCGTCGAGGCCACCGGCGGCGGTGGCCAGCACCGGGCGGCCCGCCACGCCATCGGCCGGCGGCCGGTCGTCCACCAGCACCGGGCTGACCCCGAGCGTGCCCAGCTTGCGCACGTTGGCCAGGCCCTCGACGCCGAGGCCCCACACGCCGACCGCGGCGCCGCGCAGCTCAGACCAGGCGATCGTCGGCCGCATACGCATCCGGGATGAAGTGCTCGCCCATCGGCTGGAGCAAGTCCGCCGCCGGGGTCAGGCCGGGCAGCCCGGCCAGCTCGCTGGCCAGCGCCTGGAGCAGCTTGTTACCGGCCCGGTCTGGCCGCGCCGCGGCCAGCGTCGCGGCGGCCCGGCACTCGCTGACCTCGCCGACGCACTCGAACGGCTTGCTGGCCGGCGAGGTGCCGAGCAGGGTGCGGAACCGGCCGGCCAGCTCGCCGTGCGGGTCCGGGTCGGCCAGCGGCTCCCGGCCGGCGAAGATCTGCTCCAGGGCGGCGGCGGGCAGGAACGGCGCCAGGATCAGGTCGATGAAGGCGCACTTGTCGCACTGCCCGCACCAGTGGTCGAGGCGGCGCGCCGGGTCGATGTGGAACGCCCGGTTACAGCTGCGGAACGTGCTGTGGTACTGGGTCAGCCGGGCGAACCGCTGAGCCACCCACAGCTCACTGCGGTCCCGCAGCGCCGAGAAGTAGCTGGGCAGCCGAGCACCGGCCTGGGCCAGCACCGCCTGGAACCCCGATTCGAACGCGGCGCTCTTTGAGTACTGGTGGTTGATGGCCCGGCCGCCGGTTTCCAGCGTCGGGATGGACGCGGACCACTCGTTGGACATCACCACGGCATCCCGGCCGCCCAGCGCCGCGGCCAAGACCGCGATGGCCGAGATGATCCCGGTCACCGGGACGTGGCCGTTAAGGAAGCCAAGCTCCGCGGACCGGAGCAGCTGCGGGTCGATTTCCCGCTCAGCCCGTACGATGGGCAGCCCGGTGACCGCCGCGGGCGCCTCGATGGCGGCGAACCGGTCGCCGGGCCGGCCTACGATGAACAAGGCGGCCGCGGTGTGCGGGCGGACTAGCTCAACCGTGACGATCGAATCGATGCCGCCGCCGAACGGGACCAAGGGTGCTAGCCCGGGGGGGCGACCCCCCGATCGCCCTCCGGCCGAGGCCGGCGGAGTCGGCCGGGACCGGCTGGGGACGCTCAACAGTCCCGATCGCGCTTCGCGCGAGGGCGGCGGCCAGCCGCCGCCCCGGACCCCCGGATCGCCGCGCCGCGTCGAACTGCCCTCGATGCGCAGCCCGG
>DATCUG010000537.1:0-7431 GCA_036567525.1 Streptosporangiaceae bacterium
CGCTGGCCAGGCCAGCTGTGACTAGGCCGGCCAGCAGCAGGACGGCCCGGCCAGGCGAGCGCCGGGAGGGTGCGGGACGACCGAGCGCGCCACGGCCGGGCACCCTACGGCCGGGCACGCCGCCTCCGGCAGCACCGTCCGCGGCTGCGGCACCGGCCCCGGCTGCGGTAGCCCATGGCCAGCCGGCGTCGTCCTCGCCGATGGCATCGTCCCCGGCGGCGGCACCGCCCGCCGCCGGCGCACTCGTTCCAGCGAAACCGGTTTCGGCCGCACTGGCCAGGCTGGCGGCGGCGAGACCGGGCGCGATGGGGCCGACTGCGCTGGGGCTGGGTGCGGCGGGGCTGGCACAGGCGGGACTGGGTGCGGCCGGACTGGTCCCGGCGAGGTTCCCCGAGTCCGGGCCGGTACCCCAGGCCGGGGTGTCCCACTCCCGGGTGCTGCCGCCCGCGCCGTCATCGGCACCAGCCCCGGCGAAGCTAAGGGGCAGCGAACTGGTGACGGCGGGGGTGCCAGCCGGGCCGGACATGGACGCGCGGACCAGCCCGGCCCGGGCCAGCACCGCGATGGCCGAGTCCGGGCGCTCGTGCGGATCTTTGCGGGTCAGCTCGCTGACCAGGTCGGCCAGCTCGGCGGGCACCGAGTCCGGCAGCGGCGGCATGTCCCGCTCCACGTGCGCCAGCGCCACCACCAGTGGCTCCCCGGCGAACGGAACCTGCCCGGTCAGGCACTGGTGCGCGACGACGCCGAGCGCGTAAAGATCAGTCGCCGGGGTCGCCGGGGCCCCGCCGAACCGCTCGGGGGCCAGGTAGGCCGGCGTGCCGGCCAGCGCTCCGGTCCCGGTGTTGTGCACCGCCGACCCGGCCGCCCGGGCGATCCCGAAATCGGTGATCTTGATCAGCCCTTCACTGCTGAGCAGCAGGTTTCCCGGCTTGATGTCCCGGTGCAGCAGGCCGGACCGGTGCGCGGCGGCCAGCCCGCTGGCCGCCTGCTCGATCACGTCCAGGGTGCGCTCCGGGCTGAGCGGCCCGTCGTCCAGCGCCCGGGCCAGCGACGGCCCATCGACCAGTTCCAGCACCAGGTAGGCCGGTTCGGGCGGCGCGGGCTCACAGTAGTCATAGACCTGGGCGATATTGGGATGCGAGAGCGACCCGGCGTGCTGCGCCTCGGCCCGGAACCGGGCCAGGCCGTCCGGGTGGCGTGCGTGCTCCGGGTGCAGCAGTTTGATCGCCACGGCACGGCTGAGCGCGAGGTCGGTGCCGCGCCACACCTCGCCCATGCCGCCGGCGGCGATCCGTGCATCGAGCCGGTATCTGCCGTCCAGTACCTGTCCAGGCTCAACCACACGCCGGCTGCTACCCGCGGATGGCCGTCCTATCCAGGCCGGTTCGCCCCGATTCAGGGCCGGCTGGACGCGGCCGCGGCCCGGTACACCGGGACCCCGTCGGCCCGGTAGTCGAGCCGGAAGCCGGTCCTGGTCAGGTACTGGGCCAGCCCGGCCAGCGGGTGCCAGACGATGACCCAGCCCACGTTCATCCGCCGGGCGTCCAGCCGCGCGGCGGCCAGCATGCCCTGGTACCTGGGCCGGCCGGCCAGCGCGGCCCGGATCGGGCGCTCCTGGCGCTGCAGGGCCAGCAGATCCGCGTAGAACGGGTGCCGGGTCATGTCGCGCATGGTCTGTTCCGGGATCCGGGACAGGTACGCGATGGCCCGCGGGTGCCCGTCCGCGGTCGCCAGCACCTGGGCGTGCGGATCGAAGGCCGCGCCCTCGTCGGGCAGCGACACGCCACCCCGGATGCCGAACGGAACATCGACCACGATCGACGGCGAATGATCGGCGGCGATCGGGCGGTCCAGGCCGGGCAGCGCGGTGCGCATCGTGCCTATCCCATCGGTGCTTGGCCAGCCCAGTTCCAGCGCGCCGGCCAGCAGCACCGGGATGAGCACCAGCGGGGCCCGGTACCGCAGCCAGGTCACGCCTGCGCCAGCCAGCATGGCGGCAGGCACGAAACCGAGCAGCAGGATGCGGGCAGCTTCCCGGAAGCCGGCCATGCCGGGGAGCTGGACGAACCAGGTGAACGGCATGATCATGGACACCCGCACGCCGTGCCAGATCTCGGCCGCCGGCACGTAGGTGGTGCTGGTCCCGAGGTGGATCGTGGTGCCCAGCCCGAGCGCGGCGCTGCCCAGCCAGAGCCCGGCCAGCAGCCAGGCGGTGCCGCGGCGCCACGCCGTGATCAGGCCGAGCACGGCCAGCAGGCTGAGTACCAGGCCGAACGTGGGCACCCCGTCACCCGTCTTGCCCTGGTACACGATCGGTTTCAGCGCGGTCAGCCCGTACAGCGCCACCCGCGGCGAAGCCGCGAACACGCCGGGCAGGTAGGAGCCGGACGTCGTGTAGTAGCGGGACACCAGGCCGGGCGGCAGGTACGCGCCGCCGGACCGGGTCTGTGCCACCATCGCGACGATCTGCGGGCTGGCCACCACCCCGGTGATCAGCACGGCCAGCCCGGTCATGGCCAGCTTGGCCCGCCCGGGCTGAACCGGTGTGCCCGCCCCGCCACCGTCCAGCCCGGCCCAGCCATCAAACCCGCGCGCCCCGAGGAGCCAGGGCAGCAGGATCACCGCGATCAGGATGATGACCAGGACGGCCGACTGCTGGTCGCTGAGCAGGCTGCCGGCCACGGCCAGCCCGAGGAACAGGGCCTGCGGCCAGCGCGGGCTGCGGCGCAGCCGGATGGCCGCCTCCAGCGCGATCGGCAGGAACAGCACGCCCGCCGAGATGTTCAGCTGGAACCAGGCGTGCCAGGCGATCTCCGAGGACAGCCCGAGGAACGCCCCGGCCGCGATCGGGCCGAGCTGGCCGGGCAGCCAGAGCCGGGCCGCCCGGTACATGGCGTAGCCGGTCAGCCCGGGCATCAGCACGGTCAGCAGGTTGTACGAGGCGCTGGGGCCGAACAGCACGGTCACCGGGAACATGACCACGCCTTCCAGCGGCATCAGCGCGTGATAGCCGAGCTGAGCCCCCACCGGCGCCGCGATCAGCCGGGTGTACCACGGGTTGCCCAGGTGCTCGATCTGGTGTGCGATCCACCAGAAGTCCCAGACGTACACGCCGCCGTCCCGGGTCGCCTGCACCTTCCCGTCGACCAGGTAGCTGACCCGCGGCCAGGTCTCGGCCAGGCCGGCCACCAGGTAGCAGAGCAGCAGGGCCAGCTGGCGGGCGAGCGGGCTGGCGGCCAGCCCGGTGCCGGGCCATCCCGGCCGGCGGACGGTGGGCGGCGCCGGGACCGGCGCCCGGGTCAGCGGCCGCGCCGACGTGATCAGCAGTGGCTTATCGGCGGTGGAGACCGCGGGTTCCCGCTCACCGCTGGTGTCTGTGGTCATGCCCATGTGCCGTTACCGCGCAGCCTTCCGCTCATGGCCTAGCCCATTTCTGCCACTGATCAACTGCCGCCAGATCACCGATGCATAATGCCATAGCTAAGCAATTCTCGATGCAGCGTCTCCCCGTCAACCATGACTACGTAACAAATCTCAAAAGACTGCGAATAGATTTATTAATTATCTGGCAAATTGCCGCCGGTAAGCGTGCCCCGCGCATCCTCCGGCCGACCCGATATAGCCGGTTTACCTGCGTACTTCCGGTATACCACGGCGGCTGGGGCGGCCACCGGGGGAGTGGCCGGCCCGCCACCCGGCCGTCCCGGGCCGCGGCCGGGGACCCGGGCTGGCGGCCGTGCCGGAGTTTTACCGCGGGGATAACAACGGATGGCCGGCCGGCGGCGTCCGGAGATGCCGCGGAATCAGAAAAATTGCGCCGGTCCGGCTCAGCTCCCGGGCGTATAGACGACTTCCACCGATCCGTCGGGGAACTTCCGGTCCGCACGCAGCAGGCGGAGCGGCAGCGCGGGCGCACCGGCCGGGGACAGCGGCACACCGGTGCCCAGCAGCATCGGCAGCAGCACCACCTCGAACCGGTCCAGCGCGCCGATGCCGCTGAAGGCCCGGATCGTCCGTGGGCCGCCAACCAGGTGCACGTCGCCGCCGTTGTCCCGGGACCGGAGCGCCTCGGCCAGCGCGGCCGGGTCCGGCACCGCGATCACATCCGCCGGGGTGCCGTCCGGGAGCGGCCGGGTGGTCAGCACGTAGACCTGCAGGCCCGGCCATGGCCAGTCGCCCGCGCCGAGGGCAGGCACGAACGTGCTGCGGCCCATCACCACCGCGTCGCAGCCCGCGATGAACTCCGGGAAGCCATGCGACTGCGCCGGCCCGAAGCCCGCCGCGAGCGCGATGGCCGGCACCCCGTCGGTGTTGGCCACGAACCCGTCCACACTGACACCCATCCGCGACTTGATCAGCATCGGAATCCTCCTTACCGGCCGCCGGGTGGCGGCTCACTGAGACGTCGCGGCCCGGCGCGCGATCTCGACATCGGCGATGATGACCAGTACCCGGAACGGAGGAGGCCGTGGTGGCAGACCGGAGAGTGGCCGTGATCGGCGTACCCACCAGTGCCGGATCGCATCACGCGGGCCAGGACCGGGCACCGGCCGCGCTGCGCGCAGCCGGCTTCGCCGGCCGGCTGCGCGAGGCCGGCCTGGACGTGACCGACACCGGCGACCTGCCCGGGGCGGTGTTCACCCCGGACGCGGCCGGCGCCACCGCGCGCAACCTGGCCACCGTCGTCCGGGTGGCCGGCACGGTCGCGGACGCGGTGGCCGCGGCGCTGGCTGAGCAGCGGCTGCCGGTCGTGCTCGGCGGGGACTGCACGATAACCCTGGGCGTGCTGGCCGGGGTGCAGCGGCACGACCCCAGCGCCGCGCTGCTCTACTTCGACGGGGACGCCGACCTGGGCACCCCGCAGACCACGTCGAGCGGCGTGCTGGACGCGATGGGCATCGCCCACCTGCTCGGCCTGGCCGACAACGCGCTGTCCCGGCTCGGCCCGGCCTGGCCGATGCTCACCGACGACCGGCTGGTGCTGGTCGGCTACGACGAGACCGACCCGGAGACGTATCAGGCCGGTGTCCTTGAGGCCCGGCCCGGGCTGACCCGGTTCGCCGACCATGCGGTGCGGGCCGATCCCGCGGGCTGCGCGGCGGGCGCACTGGCCGCGGTGGCGGCGGCCGGGAGCCTGGTCGTGCACTTCGACGTGGACGCGGTCGACGGGCGCGACCTGCCACTGGCCAACTTCCCGCACTACGGCACCGGGGTTCCGCTGCGCACGGCCAGTGAGCTGCTGACGGCGTTCTACCGCGCGCCCGCGCTCCGCGCCGTTGTGCTCACCGAAGTCAACCCGAGCTACGAACCCACAGGAGCCACGCTGGGGCGTTATGTAAATGTGGTCGCGGGTGCGCTGGCCGGCACCGGTGAGTCCGGGGGCCCGCCAGCGTCCTAGCTGGCATGGACAACGTGGACCTTGGCCCGGCGGCCCGGCAGCTGGCCGGCCTGGTGGCCCGCGTCCCCGACGCGGAGCTGGGCAAACCGACGCCGTGCCCGGCGTACACGCTGGGCGACCTGATCGATCATGTCGGCGGGCTGGCGCTCGCCTTCGCCGCCGCGGCGCGCAAGGACGGTGGCCCCTATACGGGCATGCAGCCGTCCGGTGACGCGGGCCGGCTGCGCGACGACTGGCGGGCCCGGATCCCGCGGGACCTCGCGGCGCTGGCCGAGGCGTGGCGTGACCCGGCCGCGTGGGACGGGATGACCCGGATCGCGGGCGACGACGCACCGGCCGCGATCATCGGCCTGTCCGCGGCCGACGAGCTGGTGGTGCACGGCTGGGACATGGCCCGGGCCACCGGGCAGCCGTACCAGTGCCCGCCGGAGCTGCTCCAGGCCGCGCACAGCTTCCTGATCCAGTTCGCCAGCCCGGACCTGCCCGCCGGTCCTGAGGTGCCGTTCGGGCCGGCCCGGCCGGTGCCCGGCGGCGCCCCGCTGCTGGACAAGGTGCTCGCGCTGGCCGGGCGCGACCCAGGCTGGCCCGCGGGCTGAGCTTGCGGGCCAGGGCGGGGGAGCGTGGCCGCCGCGGGGGCCAGCCACGCTCCCCGCCGCGGGGGGCCAGCCACGCTCCCGCCCGCGACAGGCCCTAGTCGGCCGCGATCGCGGCCAGCACCGGCAGCCGGGCCGCCCGGCGGGCCGGGCGGATGGCGGCGATGACGCCGGCCAGCCCGCCCAGCACGGCGATCACGACGAGCTGGGTGGCCGGGAAGCTGGGCTGGGTCAGCCCGGAGGACCGGGCGCCCGCCTCGGCCAGGCCCCAGCCCAGGAAGCCGCCCAGGGCCAGCCCGCCCACCGTGCCGAACGCGGCCACCAGCACCGACTCCAGCCGGACCATGGACCGGAGCTGGGCCCGGGTCTGGCCGACCGCGCGGAGCAGGCCGATCTCCCGGGTCCGCTCGTAGACCGACAGGGACAGCGTGTTGGCGATGCCGGACACCGCGATCACGATGGCCAGCACCAGCAGCGCGTAGACGATGGCCAGCACGGTGCTGACCGCCTTCCCGGCACTGGCTATGTAGGAGGCCCGCCCGGCCACGGTCAGCTTGCCGTAGCCGGCCGCGGCCCGGGTGATCGCCGCCTGCACGGCTGCCCGGTGCGCGCCCGGCGCCAGCTTGACGTAGATCGCCGACGCGGTGAGCTGGGCGGTGTGCGGCGCCCACAGGGCCAGCGGCAGCACGTAGTCACCGACCAGGTTGCGCGAGGTGTAGATGGCGCCCACGGTGACCCGGTGGCTGGTCCCGTCGGGCAGCACCAGGGTGACCGGCGTGCCCAGCCGCCAGCCCCGGCTGGTGGCCTGGACGCTGGACACCGCGATCTGCCCGGCGCCGAGCCGGCTGACCGAGCCCGCCGCCGGGTGCAGGTTCAGCACCTGGCCGATGCTGCCGGGGACGACCGCGGTGACCGATTCGGATACGCCACCGACGTCCGCCTGCCCGCCGGCCAGGCCGCTGACCGTGGCCACGCCGGGGATCCGGGACACCGTGCTGGCCACGCCGAGGGAGATGCCGTTGGCGCTGGGGCCGCCGCCGAAACCGCCCTCGGTGATCGCGATGTCGCCGGTGAACGAGCCGCTGACCCCGGACACCTCGGCCGCGCGCAGCGACGCCGCGTACACGGTGAACAGCGTGACCACGGCCACCCCGACCATCAGCGCGGTGGCCGCGGCCGCGGTGCGCCGCGGGTTGCGGGTCGCGCTCCGCCCGGCCAGCGTCCCGGTCACGCCGCGCCAGCCGGCCAGCGGCCGGGCCAGCAGCTGGGTGACCGGACGGGCCACGGCCGGGCCCAGCGCGACCATGCCCAGCGCGGTGCCCAGCGCCCCGAGACCGGTCAGCGACAGCGTCCCGGTGCTGGTCCCGCGCAGGCTGGCCAGCACCACGCCCACGCCGGCCAGCAGCAGCACCAGGCCGATGACCAGGCGGCGGCGCGGCG
>DATCUG010000538.1:0-2384 GCA_036567525.1 Streptosporangiaceae bacterium
CTGGAGGGGGGCGGGCGGGGCGGGTGTCAGGGGCGGGTGGTGAAGACGCTGGGTGGCGGGGGCGGGGAGGGCTGGGCCTGGGCGTCGGTGACTGGTTTGGCGCCGGCCGCGAAGCGGTCCAGGTCGGCGCCGTGCACCAGGCGGCCCGGGAACGGGTCGCCGGCCGCGCGCCGGGTCAGCCCGTCCAGCGGCAGCCCGCCCTGGCTGGCCGCGAGCACCAGGTTGCCGAACCTCCGCCCGCGCAGCACGCCCGGGTCGGCGATCAGGCATACCTGGGCGAACACCGAGGCGGCCGTGGCCACCTGGGCACGCGCGTAGGCCAGCGGCGGCCCATCACCGATGTTGACCGCGTAGCACCCGGCCGGGGTGAGCACCCGGGCCGCGGCCACCGCGAACTCAGCCGAGGTCAGGTGGGCCGGTGTCCGCGCGCCCGCGAACAGGTCGGCTACCACGAGGTCGAACGTGGCGGCCGGCAGCGTCTCTAGCGCCGCGCGGGCGTCCCCGACCCGGATCCGCACCCGGCCCGCGCCGGTGCGGGTGCTGCCCCGGCGAGCCGGCTGGTCCAGCGGCAGCCAGCGCCGGACCAGGGCGACCAGGGCAGCGTCGGACTCCACCGCCAGCTGGCTGGACCCGGGCCGGGTGGCCGCCACGTACCGGGCCAGGGTCAGCCCGCCGCCGCCCAGATGCAGCGCGCGCAGCGGCTGGCCGGGCGGCGCGGCCAGGTCGGCCACATGCCCGAGCCGCCGCATGTACTCGAAGTCCAGGTACTCCGGATCATCGAGGTCGACGTGCGACTGCGGGACGTCGTCCACCAGCAGCATCCAGGCCCCGGGCCGGTCGGCATCGAGCAGCAGTTCGGCCATGCCCGAGTCGACCGGCTGCCGGAACGGCGGCCGGTCGCGGCCATCGCGGCGCTGCGGCATACCGACCAGTATCGCCCGGTCGATCCACTACCCGGCCGGATAAGGCCGCCTTACCTATCTTTCCCGGCCTTTATTCACTTAATGCGGGCGCAGCAGATTTCTGATTTTACTAATGCTTGGCGAATCAACTTTCCGGCGCACTGCTCTGCATTAATGTCGGGGAGCCGCGCCCACCGGCTCTGTGCGTCGGATGAACGGGGGAATTCGGTCAGTGGGCAGTAATTCGGCAGCCGGGATGGTCCGGCAACCATAGTAGCTCAGTTACCCAAGAAGGGGCATTTGAGTGCCATCTCAAGCAATTAAGAGCGCGTCGTCAGCCGCGGTTCGCCGCACAATTCCCGCGACACTGTGCGCGGCGGGCCTGATGGGCGCGTGGCTGGCGGCCGCGCCGGGGGCAGCGCAGGCCAGCACGCGGGCCGCCGCGCCGCAAACGGTGCTGCACGCGGCCAAGGCGGTCAACACGAAGGCCGTGCTGGCCTACTGGACCCCGGCCCGGCTGCGCTCGGCCAAGTCGGTGGACGTGATCGTGGCCGGATCCCGGCCGCATGTGCTGCCGCCCACGAACAAGACGCCCGGGAAGCCGGGGCACGTCGCGGGCGGGCGGGCAGGCGGGCAGGCCTCGTTCGCCGCCCACCCGGCCACGGTAAAGCCGGCCGCGTTCAGCTATCCGTATCCGTACGACAGCTTCACCCCGCAGTGGGCGCTCTGGCGCACGTATCCCTACGAGGTGAACGGCAAGCTGTTCTTCACCAACAACGGCGGCAATTACGTCTGCTCCGCGACGTCGGTCGCCTCGGCCAGCGGGACCAGTAACGAGAACGAGATCTGGACCGCGGGTCACTGCGCGGCGAACACCAGCGGGAACACTCACCTCTGGGACAGCTCAGCCATCTTCATCCCGGCGTACAACGGGAACGTGTCGAACTTCGACCCGTTCGGCGAGTTCGTCTGGACGGGTGGCGCGATCACCAGTTCGGCCTGGTTCAACAACAGCGACCTGACCGAGGACGAAGCCGCGATGACGGTCGGCACGTCCACCACCACCGGGCGCACCCTCGGGCAGTCGGTGGGCTGGGACGGCTTCGCCTGGAACTGGCCGGTCAACCAGCAGTTCGTGGCGTTCGGGTACCCGGCCGCGTCGCCGTACAACGGCGCGAACCTGGTCGAGGACATCGGCGCGACCGCGGGCCAGGACGGCAACATCAGCGGCGCCGACCCGACCCGGCCGATCGTGATCGGCAACCCGATGACCGGTGGCTCGAGCGGCGGCGCGTGGAACATCGGCTGGTCCAGTTCCAACCCGGGCTACATCAACGGGCACAACGACTACAAGTACACCAACCAGCCGCTGGCCATGTACTCGCCGTATCAGGACAGCCTGTCCAACCTGATCCGCTGCTTCAACAAGTCAAGCTGCTGACGTAGCGGCCACAGCACCACAACCGGCGCGCCCGGGACCCG
>DATCUG010000539.1:0-3320 GCA_036567525.1 Streptosporangiaceae bacterium
GGCGGGCAGGCAGTCCACCATGCCGCCGACGATGGCCTGCCCGGCCGCGACGACCGCGGACGGGTCGAGGTGCAGCCGCAGCGGATCGGCCGCGGCCAGCGCGGGCACGATGACCTGGAGCCGTTCCAGGGGCAGGGTGCCGGGCGGCAGGGCGGCCTGGGCCGCGCGGCCCGCCCGGACCGCCTCCGGGGTGGCCTGCCAGCCGGCCGCATCCTGTCCGGCGGGCAGCGCGCCGGTCCACAGCAGCGCGGCGACGTCTTCGAACGTACGGTCCCGGGCCAGGTCCAGCGCGTCGAGGCCGCGGTAGCGCAGCGTGTCGTCGGTGATCTCGGTCAGCGCCGACTCGATGACCAGCCCGCCCAGCCCGGGCGGCTGGCGCGGCCGGCCGCGCCGGGCCAGCTCACCGACCTCGGCCGCGTCGAACAGGCTGATCTTCCCGCCCGTGCCGCGGCGCCGGGTGAGCACGCCCCGGCTGACGTAGGAGTACAGCGTGGCCTGCTTGACGCCGAGCTGGCGGGCCGCCTCGGCCGCATTGATCCACTCCGTCACCGGTCTCTCCCCTGTCCTGTCCACTCTCCGGCAGCATGCTCCAGACGTTGATTTTAATCAATGTTGATACGCATGGACGAAACTGTCATCGTGGGAGCCATGCCAGCCATTCACTTTCTCGACGTGACCAACCGGGACGGCGTGCAGACGGCACGCACCGGGCTGTCCAAGTTCGGCAAGACCATGGTCAACTTCTACCTGGGCAAGCTCGGTGTGGCCCAGTCCGAGCTGGGCTTCCCGTTCCTGTTCCACGAGGTGCCGTACATCCGGGCCAACGTGGCCCTGGCCGAGGCAGGGGCGTTCGGCGGCTTGCGGCTGTCCGGCTGGTGCCGGGCCGTGCCGGGCGATGTCGAGGCGGCGGTGCCGCTCGGCCTGCGGCACTACAACCTGTCCATCTCCACCTCGGACCAGATGATCGCGCACAAGTTCCGCGGCAGGCTGGACCGGGCGTCGATCCTCCGGGAGATGACCGCGGCCGTCCGGGCGGCGCGGGACGGCGGCGCGCAGACCATCGGGGTGAACGCCGAGGACGGGTCACGGACCGACGATGGGTTCCTGCTCGAGTTCGCCACCGCCGCCCGGGAGGCGGGCGCGGACCGGGTGCGCTACTGCGACACCATCGGTGGGGACACCCCGGAGCGGATCCGGGAACGGTTCGCCAAGCTGGCCGCCGCGGTACGCGTCCCGGTCGAGACGCACTGCCACAACGACCTGGGCATGGCCGTGGCCAACTCGGTGTCCGGCGCGCTCGGCGACCTGGACGCGGGCCAGGACGCCTGGGTAAACACCTGCGTCAACGGGATCGGCGAGCGGGCCGGGAACGCGGACCTGCTGTCCTGCATCCTGGCCCTGCAGCACGGCTTCGGGCTGGCCGGGAAGGCGGTCATCGGCGACCAGCTGGACCTGACCTGGGCCCGCCGGTTCGGGCTGTGGGCCAGCTACGCGTTCGGCCAGCCGCTGCCGCAGAACCAGCCCGGCATCGGCCGCAACGCGTTCGCGCACGAGTCCGGCATCCACGCCGACGGCGCGCTCAAGGACCGGAACAACTACGAACTGTACGACGACGCGGCCCTCGGCCCGTTCCCGGCTGACTGGTTCGCCCAGGCCGGCCGGGTCGTGCTGACCGGGGAGTACGGCGGCAAGGCCGGATTCCGGCACGTCATGGACTCGCTCGGTATCGAGGTCGCGGCCGGCGATGAGGACCTGGTGTTCGAGCTGGTCCAGCTATGCGCGTCGGCCACCGGTAAGCCACTGACCGACGACGAGCTCCGGCTCATCGGTGGCTACCCGCACCAGATCGCCCTGCTCTACCCCGGCCACCTGAGCTGACCGGGGCGGCGGGCCGGGCCAGCCGGTAGCGGCGGAGCTCAGCCGCCGATCTGGCGGCGGCGTATCCCCTTGAGGCGGCGCCGCTGCGACGGGTCCAGCGCCAGGTACATGCCAACCGGGATACCGATCGCCAGCACGATGACCGCGATGGCCAGCCACGGGCTGACCAGGAACAAAATAAGGCCGAGCACGATCCCGGCGATCGCGAGCTTCATCCGACCGGACAACTTCTGCCTCCTAGGGCGGCACCGTTTGTGCTTCCCGGGCTGGCCCGCCCGGGCCAGCCGCACCACATCCGTGCCTGCCATGTAGAACGCCGGCCAGCCCGCGGGTAGTTCCGCGGCCGGCTGGTTTTGCGCTGGTTCGCAGGTTGCGTTCAGCTTGGCCAGCGCGTCCCCGCGATCCAGGCTAGCTGGCTGGCCGGGCCAACCGGGCCAGGCAGCCCGGCCGCGGAGCCGCGGGCGTGGAGTCGTGGTCCCGGAGCCGCTGTCCCGGAGTCGCGGGCGTGGCGCCGGCCGGCCAGGATGGCCGCAGTGATCAGGAGGACTCGCCATGAGCATTTCGCTGCCCATCGACCAGGACGCCAACGAGCTGCTGTCCCGCGATCCGCTCGCGCTGCTCATCGGGATGCTGCTGGACCAGCAGGTACCGCTGGAGAAGGCGTTCAGCGGGCCGCGCGATCTGGCCCGCAGGCTGGGTCACGAGCCGACCGCGGAGGAGCTGGCCGGCTATGACCCGGACGCACTGGCCGCCGTGTTCAGCGAGCGGCCGGCCCTGCACCGCTACCCCAAGGCCATGGCGGCCCGGACGCAGGACCTGGCCCGGCTCATCGTGACCAAGTACGGCGGCGACCCGGCGCAGGTGTGGCAGGGCGCGGGCACCGGGGCGGAGCTGGTCCGGCGGATCGCCGGGCTGCCCGGCTTCGGCCCGGCCAAGGCACAGATCTTCGCCGCGCTGCTGGGCAAGCAGCTCGGGGTGCGGCCGCCCGGCTGGCGGGAGGCGGCGGGCCCGTTCGGCCAGGACGGATCCAGGAAGTCGGTCGCGGACATCACCGACGGCGACTCGCTGGCCGAGGTCCGCGCGTACAAGCAGCAGCTCAAGACGGCGGCCAAGGCCGCGCGCGGGTAGCCCGGACCCGAAATCCGCAGCACCGAGCCCGGACTGACCAGCTCGGCCGTCACGATTCGTAGTAGCGTAACTACTAGTAGTATTAGGGGGCGGCTGGGTGGTGGTGGCCGGGATCGGTGGCGGCGGATGGGGAAGGCCTTTGGCCTGGGGGGCCGGGTAGCCCTGGCGGCCGTGCTGTCGCTGCTGGTGACCGGGGGCGCGCTGGGTGTGGCGCTGGCCGCGGCGGCCGGGGCGCGGGGGTCGGGGCGGGAGCTGTCGGCCCGGCTGGTCCCGGCGGCGGCGGCGGCCAGTGGCCTGCTGGGCCGGTATACCGC
>DATCUG010000540.1:0-4123 GCA_036567525.1 Streptosporangiaceae bacterium
CCCGCGATCAGCCCGATCAGCGCGACCTCGCCGAGCACCGTGGCGAACAATCGCGGCCGGGTCCAGCCCAGCGCGGCCAGCACGCCGAGCTCCTGCCGCCGGGCCCGCACCGCGGCGGTCGCCGAGTTGGCCACGAACAGCGCGCAGACCACGAGGATCAGCACGAACAGCGCCACGCTGCTGCGGTCCACCGCGTCCAGGATCGAGACCGCGACGCCCTTGCGGACCCAGTTCTCCGACAGCAGCAGTGGCGGCGTACCGAACCCGCCCGCGGGCAGCGCGACCGTGGCCGGGGCCGGTGAGGACCCGGCCACGATGTCCACGGTCAGATGGGTGCGCACCTCGATCTGCTCGGCGACCTGTTTGATCCGGTTCAGTGAGGCCGGGTCCGGTCCGGTGATCCCGGTGACGCGAACCCGGATCACGCTGATCGGGGCCCGGGCCAGTTGCGCGCCTCCGGTGTACTTCTTGTTCTCCAGCGTGGGCAGCGCGGCCAGCGTGGTGATGAGCTGCACCGGCTGGGTGACATACCCGCCCAGGTTGAGGCTGGGCAGCAGATCCGACCCACCCAGCGCGCTCCGGCTGGCCGCGCTGGCGGGCGTCGCCACCGTCGGCTGGTACGGCCCTAGCGGCACCCGGGACAGCGGATCGAACGCCGCGATCTTGGCCTGATCGAACGTACCGGCCAGCGACGGTGCCGGGGAGCTGCCGACGTTGCCGACTGTGTGCTGCCGCAGTGTCCGGTACTGGGCGCTGGCGTTGTCCAGCGGTGCGGAGAAGATCCCTTTGCCGCCTGGCAACTGCCACACCGAGACCGGGTTGCGCGCAACCCCCGGGACCAGGACGCCGCCCGCCCCGCGGCCGTAGCGCACCGGGCCGACCGACCAGTACACCCAGGGCGAATCGGCCAGGCGGCCCAGCCGGTTGCCCAGCCTAGCCAGTAGGTAATGGTAGGCACGCTGGGCGCCGATCGTGGTGCTCAGCACGGTGTGGCTGGGGGCGCTGGCGTCCTTGCGCATCGTCGCCGGGTCCAGCACCGGCGGCGCCGACGGGGTGGCCAGTTCCTGCACTCTGGTCGCCGAGTACTCGCCGATGCCGCTATGCGACGCGGCCAGCACTGGGAATCCTTGGTGCCGCTGGAAGTAGAGCGCCTGCGGGCCGGTACCGAAGCCGTGCCCGGGCAGGTACTGCCCGGAAGTCAGCGCGCGGTTAAGGCCATCCAGCTTGGCTTCCGCGGCCGGATCGATCGCGGCGATCAGCATCGGAAACTGCCAATCGACGCCGAAACCTATGTGGCCGTTCAGCGCCGGGGAGACGAGGATCCCGGGGGTGCCGTCACCGTTGACCTTCGACCAGCACCAGGTCTCCTCCTGCGCGGCCGAGCTGAACGGGTTGCTGGGCGTACCGGTGGCTGGGCATGGGGTGGCCGTCGAGCCCCCCGGCAAGCTCTCGGACGTCGCACCAGCCGAGTTCTGATGCACCCGGTTCGGCGTGACGTAAACGTACGTGGGTGGCTGCTTGATCCGGCTGGCGCCGTTCGCGCTCACCCAGGTCGTGCTGACCCGGTAGAGCTGGCGGCCGGACCGGGCGAGATCGGCGGCGGGCAGCGCGACCGGGAAATCGGCGTTCATGAAGTCGTAGCCGACCATGGCGATCGGCGCCGCGACCGACACCCCGGAGATCTTCTGGATCTGGTGGTACTGGGCCATGGTGATGCCGCCGTAGATGCCGGACAGGAAGTCCGGCTGGACGGTGCCGGTGGCTGACTCCAGCGTGCTCCGCGCCCCCGCAGGGCGGACCAGAATGTCGTAAGCCGGCCGGAAGTGCGCGGACACGGTGCCGATGGTGCGGATCTGCGCGGTCCGGGCGGCCGCGGTCAGCACGGTGAACGCGGCCGCCGCGACCAGCATGCCGGCCAGCAGGGCCAGTGCGCGGCCACCCCGGAACCGGAGCTGCGACCAGGCGAGTCTGCGCACCGTACTACTCTGGTCCCTTACATAGTGACAATACAAGAGCTTTATATGGTGGCAATGTAAGGCGAGATCACATCGTTACGCCACCGTGCGGGAAGGGAACGCTGCCATGCCTCTGCACCACGCCGTGCTGGCGCTTCTCGAGGCCAAGCCCGCACACGGCTATGAACTGAAGGGCAGCTTCGAGCAGGCGGTCGGCGATCAGTGGGGCGGGCTGAACATCGGGCACCTCTACCAGATCCTGGAGCGGCTGTCCCGGGACGGCTTGGTCGAGTCCGAGCGCCATCCGCAGCCGGTCAAGCCGGACCGGCTGGTGTACGAGATCACCCCGGCCGGCCGCGACGAACTTGGCCGCTGGCTGGCCGAGCCCAGCCCGCGCAGCCGCGGCTACCGGGACGACTTCTTCCTCAAGGTGATGGCGGCCGCCCAGGCGGGCGACGCAGACCTGCTGGCCGCCGTGCTCCGGCAGCAGCGGGCCTACCTGCTGACCGAACTGCGCAACCTGTCCGAGGCCCGCGCGGCCGCGCCATCACCGGTGGTCGGGCTGCTGGTCACCGCAGCCGAACTGCACGCCCGCGCCGACCTGGAGGTGGTCGACGCGGCCGAGCGCGACCTCACCGAGGACGCGCTGGCCGCGTTGACCCTGCCTGGGCCGGCAACTCAGCGCAGCGGGACCGGGCTGTCCGGCACCGGGACCAGCGGCGCGCCGGTCACCGGCCAGCCGGACGACGTCCAGACCAGCGGGCGCACCTGAACCCACGGGTCGCCGTTGTGGAACGCGTCGTAGTAGTGGTACACGAGGGAGGACTGGCCACCGGCGGTGAAGATGGACGACGAGCCGGGGCCGATCATCCCCTCGTCACTGCCCTGGATCTCCATGCCGCCGCTGTTCATCATTGACGTGCCGGCCGGGTCCAGGTAGGGCCCGGTGACCGACTGGGACCGCCCCACCATGATCCGGTAGGTGCTGCTGATCCCGGCGCAGCACTGGTCGAACGACACGAACAGGTAGTAGTAGCCGTCGTGGTAGGTGATCCCGGCGCCTTCCAGTGCGTCCGGCGCGGGCCGCTGGGCCAGCGAGTAGATCGTCGGGGACGCGCTAGACGGCTTGCCGGTGGCGGGATCGATCTGGAACAGCTTGATGCCGCTCCAGTACGACCCGAACACCAGGTACTTCGCCCCGGACGGCGTGCTGACCAGGGACGGGTCGATCGCGTTGTAGTCATCGGTGGTGCTGGACCGGAACACCTGGCCGTCGTCGGTCCAGTGGTAGCGCGGGCTGTGCGGGTCCAGGGTCGGCGTGGTGGCCAGGCCGATCACCGAGTTGTTCGAGCCGAAGCTGGAGCCCGCGTAGTACAGGTGCCACAGGCCGCCGAAGTAGGAGATGTCCGGGGCCCACAGGTTCGGGATGCTGCCGAGCGCCGCGGTGATCCAGGCGGGCTTGTCCGCGAACACCGTGCCGGTGTACGTCCAGTGCTTCAGGTCGGTCGAGCTGCGGATCTGGATGTTGCCGTTGCCGATGGTCCCGGCCGGGTCGCCGGTGGAGAACAGGTAGTAGGTGCTGCCCTCCCGGGCCATACTCGGGTCGTGCACGAACACGTAGTCGGCCGGGGCGCCGGTGCCGCCCGCGGCCTGGATGGCGCCGGCCGTTGAGGCGGCCGGGGTTAACGACGCGGCCGCAGCGCCGCTGACGAAGACGGCGGTGGCCACGGCCGACACGGCGGCCAGCACGGCCCGGCGGGCGGGGATTCTCATCAGACCTCCAGGCAGGAAATGACGGACAGCGCCCCAGGTCAGGGCGTGAGCGAACGTTCGCTCACCCCTCTATTTTAGGGGTTTTTCACCAGAAGATCCAGAATCCGGGCAGCAGCCGCCCTGGACGGGCGAAGCAGGCCAGCACCCCGGAGTCTGCGATCGGGGCACCGAGGAACGGAGCGCTGATCTGGCCAAGCCGCGCGGGCTTAAAAACCGCCGTGCGGGTACTGCACTGGCGGCCGCCCGCGGAGGTGCGCGCGGCCGCCAGGGAGGTATCTGCCGTGTTCCGCCCCCGTGCCCTCGCCCGCCTGGCCCCGGCCGCCCTGGCCCCGGCCGCCCTGGCACCGGCCGCCCTGGCACCGGCCGGGCTGGCCGCGGCCGCGCTGGCCGGCGCC
>DATCUG010000541.1:0-4833 GCA_036567525.1 Streptosporangiaceae bacterium
CCGCTGACCCGCACTCCTCCGGACCGGGCAACGACATGACTGTTTCAGCCATGCTGTCAGGACGACGTGGCTGTTTCAGTCATGCGCATGGTCGCTGGGCCGCACCCAAGCACACCGTCTGAGTACTGGCGTTATGTGGAATTTGTGCAGTTTTTGGGACCGGGGATCATGGGAGGCGTGCGGCGGAAGGGGGCGGCAGTGGCGCTGGTGGCGCGGATGCGGGACTGGCCGGTGCTGCGCGGGGTGCTGCCGGTGCGCCGGGCCACGCTGAGCGGGGACCTGCTGGCCGGGGTCACGCTGGCCGCGCTGGCCGTTCCGGAGGTGCTGGGTTACGCCCGGATCGCCGGGATGCCGGTGGTGACCGGGCTGTACACGCTGCTGCTGCCGCTGGCCGCGTTCGCCACCGCGGGCGCGTCCCGGTACCTGGTGGTGGCGGCCGACTCGGCCACCGCGGCGCTGCTGGCCGGCGCGCTGGTCCGGCTGGCCGCCCCGCAGTCGGCTACATATGTAGGATTGGCCGGGCTGGTCGCGCTGCTGACCGGCGGGCTGCTGCTGCTGGCCCGGCTGGCCCGGCTCGGCTTCCTGGCCAGCTTCCTGTCCCGCACCGTGCTGCTCGGCTTTCTCACCGGGGTGGGCATCCAGGTGGCCATCAGCCAGCTGCCGGACATGCTCGGGGTGCACGCGGCCAGCCAGCACACGGTGATCAAGCTGGGCGAGACGGTGGCCGCGCTGCCCCGCACCCACCCGGCTACGGTGGCCGTGTCGCTGGGCGTGATCGCGGTGGTGCTGGCCGCCCGGATGTACGCCCGCCGGGTCCCCGGCGCGCTGCTCGCGGTGATCGGCGCGATCGTGGCCAGCTGGGCGGCCGGCCTGGCCGCCCACGGGGTAGCCGTGCTCGGCCCGGTGCCGCGCGGGCTGCCCGGGTTCAGCCTGCCCACGCTGCGGCTGCACGACACGGTCGCGCTGGCCGGCACCGCCGCCGCCATCGGCATCGTCATCCTGGCCCAGAGCGCGGCCACCGCACGGGCCTACGCGGCCAGGCACGCCGAGCCGTCCGACACCGACACCGACCTGACCGGGCTCGGCCTGGCCAACCTGGCCGCCGCGTTCACCGGCACGTTCGTGGTCAACGGCAGCCCGACCAAGACCCAGATCCTGGACGACGCGGGCGGCCGCAGCCAGCTCGCCTCGCTCACCACCGGCGCGGTCGTGGTGGTCGTGCTGCTGGTCGCGACCGGGCCGCTGCGCTACCTGCCCATCGCCGCGCTGGCCGCGGTGGTGTTCCTGATCGGCGTGGAACTGGTGGACCTGCGCGGGCTGCACCGGCTGTATGCCGCCCGGCGCGGCGAGTTCGCCGTGGCGGTGATCACCGCGGCCGCCGTGATCGGGCTCAACGTGCAGTACGGCATCGGGGTGGCCATCGCCGCGTCGATCATCGACCACCTGCGGCACAGCTACCGGCCGCGCAGCTACGTGCTGGTCAAGTCGGCCGCCGGGCACTGGATGCCCGCACCGGTCCAGCCCGGCGCGCGGACCGTGCCCGGGCTGGTCGTGTACCGGTTCGGCACCAGCCTGTACTTCGCCAACGCCAGCCGGTTCGCCGAGGACGTGCTCACGCTGACCCGGCACGGTAGCCCGCTGCGCTGGCTGGTGCTGGACGGCGCGGCCATCGGGGACGTGGACTACACCGCGTCGGCGGCGCTCGGCACATCCATCCGGGAGCTGCACCAGGCGCACATCAAGGTCATGGTGACCAGCCTGGTCGACCCGGTGCGGGCGCAGCTCCGGCACTACGGGATCAGCGGCGATGACGGGCCGGACGGGTACTACGACACCCCGGGCGCGGCGCTGGCCGCATTCCGCGCCGCCCGGCCGGGCTGATCCACCGCCGCGGCGATCCGGCCCGCCGCGCAGCCGAACTCGATCCGGGTGCCGCCCGGCCCGGGCGCGGACCCGGACAGCGTGACCGTGTCGCCGTCGGCCAGGTACCCGCGCGGCTGGCCCCCGGGCAGCAGCAGCGGCTCCCGGCCGCCCGCGGTCAGCTCGAGCAGCGAGCCCATCTCATCCCGGCGGAACCCGGACACCGTGCCCGAGCCGTACAGGTCGCCGGTGCGCAGCGCGGCGCCGTTCACGGTGAGGTGGGCGAGCTGCTGGGCCGCCGTCCAGTACATGCGCCCGAACCGCGGCCGGGAGACCAGCTGGCCGTTGATGCTCACCGCCAGCTCGATGTCCAGCCCCCACGGCTGGCTGGCCCGCAGGTAGCCGAGCGGCGGCGGGTCCTGGGCGGGCGGGATGACCCGGGCCTGCTCCAGCGCGGCCAGCGGGATGACCCAGGGCGAGATCGTGGTGGCGAACGATTTGGCCAGGAACGGGCCGAGCGGCCGGGATTCGAACGCCTGGATGTCCCGGGCACTCCAGTCGATCAGCAGCACCACGCCGAACACGTGGCTGGCGAACTCGTCGATCGGCACCGGCTGCCCGGGCGCGGAGCCAACGCCGACCACGAAGCCGAGCTCGGCCTCGAAGTCCAGCTTGCGGGTGGGCTCCAGGTCGGGCCGGCCGTGCCCGGGCGCGATCTGGCCGTTCGGCCGGACCACCGGCGTGCCGCTGACCACCACCGTGCCGGCCCGCGCGTGGTAGCCGACCGGCATCTCCCGCCAGTTCCGGGCCAGGCCGGGATCGTCCGGGCGGAGGATCCGGCCCGCGTTGGTGGCGTGCTCCAGTGACGAGTAGAAGTCGGCGAAGTCGGCCACCTCGAACGGCAGGTGCAGGGTGGCCTCGGCGATCGGCACCGTCTCGGTGATCTGGCCGCCCTGGATGAAGCCGAGCAGCCGCTCCCGGGTCCGCTGCCAGGCCCGCGGGCCACGGGCCAGGAAGCTGTTCAGCGACGGTTCCGCGAAGATCTTGTCGCCGAACGCCAGTTCCAGGTCGATGATGTGCGTGCCGAGCCCGGCCCCGACCCGCGGGCGGTCCGCTCCGCGGGAGAACACGCAGTACGGCAGGGCATGCTCGGTGAACGTCGTTAAGGTCAAGGAATGTCCAGTGAGATCGCGAATGTGAAGCGGTCGCCACGGTAGTGGATCCGGGCTACGTCCACCGGCGTCCCACCCGCCGCATAGGTCACATTTTCCGATCGCAGCACCGGGCTGAGCACATCCACCCGCAGCAGGGCGGCCAGTTCGGCCGGCGCGGTGCACGCGGAGACCTCGTTGTCGATCCTGGTCAGCGGCAGCCCCAGCGCATCCCGGAGGATTTTGGTCACCGGCGCCGCGGCCAGGTCCGCGTCACTGATCCGCGCCGCGTGCTCGGGGCGCAGGTAGTTCTCCGCGTAGCTGACCGGCTCGCCGCCGTCCAGCCGGAGCCGCCGGATCAGCACGGCCGGCCCGGTGATGCCGAGCCGGGCGGCCGGCGTGCTGCTGGCCGGCACCTGGTCCCGGCTGAGCACCCGGCTCTCCTCGCTGGACTGCTGGGCCATCACCGCGTCGGCCGAGCCGAGCACGCGCAGCGCCCGGGAGCGCAGCGCGGCCGGGTTGACGAACGTGCCGCGGCGCCGGTGCCGGGTGATCAGCCCGTCGGCGGCCAGCGAGCCGAGGGCCTGGCGCACCGTGGTCAGGCTGACCCCGTAGTGCCGGGCGAACTCCACCTCGGTGGGCAGCCGGGTCGGGCCGTCCTGGCCCAGGCCCAGGATGGCGGTGCGCAGGCTCTGCGCGAGCTGGTACCACAGCGGCAGGCTGCCGGAGAACCGGGGCGGCGTCATGGCCAGCAGGGCCTGCCCCGCGGCCGGGCCGGGCGACACCGGGGCGGCGGCCGTCACTGGCCGGCGCCGAACAGCCGGGGCAGGCCGGCCCACACCGCGTCGTAGTCGGCCTGCCGGTGCCCGGCCCGCATGGCCTGCTCGGTCGGGATGATCGTCCACCGGCTCTCGAACATGAAGGCCAGCGAGCCGGTGATCTTCTGCGGCGCCAGGTCGGCCTGGCTGGCTTTGGTGAACGTCTCGACGTCCGGCCCGTGCGAGGTGAACGTGTTGTGCAGGCTGGCCCCGCCGGGCAGGAACCCCTCGGCCTTGGCGTCGTACGCGCCGTGCACCAGGCCCATGAACTCGGACATGATGTTCCGGTGGAACCAGGGCGGCCGGAACGTGTCCTCGCCGACCAGCCAGCGTGGCGGGAAGATCACGAAATCCACGTTGGCCAGGCCGGGTAGCTCGCTCGGCGAGGTGAGCACGGTGTAGATGGACGGGTCCGGATGGTCGAAGCTGACCGTGCCGATGACCATGAAGTTGGCCGTGTCGTACTTCACCGGCGTGTAGTTGCCGTGCCAGGCGACCACGTCGAGCGGGGAATGGTCGTAGTCGGCGGCCCACAGGTTGCCGCCGAACTTCTGCACCACCTGCACCTGCGGCGAGCCGGTGCGGTCCTCGAACGCCGCCACCGGGGCCAGGAAGTCCCGCTCGCTGGCCAGCCCGTTGGCGCCGATCGGGCCGCGTTCGGGCAGCGTGAACGGCGCGCCGTAGTTTTCGCACAGGTAACCACGGGCCGGCCCGTCCAGCAGCTCCACCCGGAACCGGATGCCGCGCGGGATGACCGCGATCTCCCCCGGCGCCAGCCGTAGCGGGCCGAGCTCGGTGTGCAGGGCCAGCGCGCCGGCCTGCGGCACGAACAGCAGCTCGCCGTCGGCGTCCACGAAGTAGCGGTCGGTCATGGACGTGGTGGCCGCGTACAGGTGGATGGCCATCCCGCTGCGTGTCCTGGCGTCCCCGTTTCCGGCCATTGTGTACAGCCCGGCAATGAAGTCGGCCGGGCCGTCGGGCAGCGGCAGCGGGTCCCAGCGCAG
>DATCUG010000542.1:0-5486 GCA_036567525.1 Streptosporangiaceae bacterium
CGACGGGACCAGACGTCCCAGGCCAGCCCGGCCGCCGCCAGCAGCATTAACAAGCCGTCCAGCGGCTTGCCGGAGATGGCGGAGAAGAACGCGATCAGCAGCAGGACGATGATGACCGGGTCGGGGACGATGACCGGGCGCCGCCGCCCCGGCTGCGCGGCAGCCTCAGCTGGGACGTCACCGGTCACATCGGCACGCTAACCGTCGGCGGGCCGGGGCGGAAGATGCTCATCATGCGGTACCGGCCCGGGCTGGTGGGTCCCGGGGGTCGAAGTCATCGGCCCGGGACCCGCTTGGAGGCTACCTCCGCAAACCGCCCGCTGGAAGAGGCTGCGGCCGGCTGGTGCCTGGTTCTTCAGGGCCGGGCCCCGTTGCGGCCGGGGGCCGCACCGCCTGGGCCAGCGCCGGGCCCGGCGGCGCCGCGGAGCAGCTGGCGGGCCCGCAGCGCGACCTCCAGGTCGAACCGCGCCGCCGGCGCGGCCAGCGCGTCGCCGAACAGCTCCTGGATCTGGCGCAGCCGGTAGCGCACCGTCTGCGGGTGGACATGCAGCTGGCTGGCGGCCAGCCGGGCGTTGCCGGCGTTCTGCAGCCAGGCCAGCAGCGTCTCGGCGATGATGTCCTGCTGGCTGGGCCGGAGCCGGCTGAGCGGGGCGAGCCAGACCGAGCTGAGCACCCGGGCCAGCTCCTCGTCGGACAGCAGCAGCAGCGAGGTCAGCTGCTCCTCGCAGTGGATCAGCCCGCGGCCGGCCCGGATGGCGCCGCGCCGGGTCAGGGCCAGCACCTGGCGGGCCCAGCGCAGCGAGCAGCCGGCCCGGCTGAGCGGCACCACCGGGCCGAGCGCCCCGGTCCAGCCGCGCAGGCCGCGCTCGATCATGTCCGCCCGGCCCGGCCCGTCCGGGTCCGGCACCAGCAAGCACGGGTCCTGCCGGGTCATGTCGACTAACACGTCCGGGGGCAGCGCGGGCAGCGGCCCGAAGTGATCCTGGCTGCGGTCCACCAGCACGACCACGGCCACCTTGCGCGGCACCGCCCAGCCGGCCGCGCGGGCCAGGTCGGTGATGGCATCGCGGGATACCGGCGGCTCGGTGACGATCAGGTCGAGCAGCCGCCGCCGGCGGCGCTCCAGCTCCCCCGCCACCTCGGCGCTGGCCCGGGCGAACCCCTCGGCGCAGGCGGCGGCCAGCTCGTCGATGTACAGGAAAAGCGCCTCGCCCACCGGGCCGATGACGTCCACGCTCAGGCTGCCCCGGACCGCCTGCTGGCACAGCGTGCGCCAGGTGACCCGGGCGCCCAGCCGCAGCGCCGCCTGCAGCGACTCCAGGCTGCGGCCCTCGGCCGCCTCGATCCGGCCGATGCCGGCGAACAGGTCGGCGGTGGTCTTCCGGGAGGTGGCCGGGTCGGCGATGCGCTGCACGAACTGGTGCACCGCCTCGTGCACCGCCCGGCGCACCACGGCGGCGTACTGGTCGTCCTGCGGCCGGGCGTACTCGGGCACCTCCCGCTGGATGGCGCCGATCACTTCCTCGGTCGCCCGGTCCAGCTCGGGCCGCAGCACCTCGGCCACCTCGCGTGGCACCGGCGGCCAGACGCCATCGCCGTCCGCCGTGGCCTCAGTCACTGGCCGCATGCCGCCTCACCCACCCTGGTCCCGGCGACGCCAGCACGGGGGGACCGCAGCGCCGCCCGCTGCCCAGAACCTACATCAGACCGCCCGGCCGGTCATTACTGGTGAGTAGATTCCTTGTCCGCAGTGCACAAAAGGGTCGCCGAGCAGGCTGAACCCGGTGAGCAGACCGCGCTGCCGGGCCGATGTCTAATGTGACCACCGGAGCTTCGGGGGTCCCGGATTCCAGGCCCACCGAGCATGGGAGGCAAGGGTGCCTTTCCGCACGCGTACCCAGCGAATCGCTCTGCTCACCGCCACCGTCAGCGCAGCCGTGCTCACCGCGGCCTGGCCCGCGGCCAGCGCCACCGCCGCGACGTTACCGGTCAACTACGACTTCCTGGCCGGCGCGGCGACCACGTTCAACCCGCCCACCACGCCGCCGCCCGGGGCCAACGACTTCTCCTGCCGGCCCAGCGCGGCGCATCCGGATCCGGTGATCCTGGTGCACGGGACGCTGGCCAACATGAACGACAACTGGCAGGCCGCGTCGCCCATCCTGGCCAACCACGGGTACTGCGTTTTCGCGTTCAACTACGGCGGCAGTTCGGCCACCGCCGACTTGCAGGGCACCGGCGACATCGCGGCGTCCGCGGCCCAGCTGGCCACATTCGTCAGCCAAGTGCTGGCCGCGACCGGGGCGGCGAAAGTGGATCTCGTCGGCCACTCCCAGGGCGGGATGATGCCGCGCTACTACCTGAACTTCCTGGGTGGGGCGGCCAAGGTGAACACGTTCGTCGCGCTGGCCCCGTCCAACTACGGGACCACGCTGGACGGGCTGACCGTGCTCGGCACCGACATCGGCCTGATCGAGCCGATCAACAGCCTGCTCGCCACCACCTGTACCGCCTGCGTCGAGCAGGAGGACGGCTCGGCGTTCCTGGCCAAGCTGAACGCGGCGCCCACCGTGGCCGGGGTGAACTACACGGTCATCGAGACCAAGGGCGACGAGGTGGTCACCCCGTACCGCAACGCGTTCCTGCCCGCGGCCCCGAACGTCAGCAACATCACGCTGCAGAACCAGTGCCCGCTGGATGCCAGCGACCATGTGGAAATCGCCGCCGACCCGGTGGCCATGGCCGACATGCTGAACGCGCTCGACCCGGCGCAACCAGTCACGGTGCCGTGCCTGGCTGTGCTGCCGCTGACCGGGCCAGTGGGACCGGTCCCAGCGTTCTGAGCT
Source organism: Streptosporangiaceae bacterium (assembly GCA_036567525.1). Classification (GTDB taxonomy): domain Bacteria; phylum Actinomycetota; class Actinomycetes; order Streptosporangiales; family Streptosporangiaceae; genus RYN-230. Next base: position 2,847 of record DATCUG010000542.1, read on the forward strand.
GCCCGGCCCGCTGACGGAGATCCCCTCCTGCTACGGCGGCTACCTATGCCAGCTGTGACGCCATCCGCCGCAGGTGTTGGCTGCCCGGGGCCGGCTGGCGCAGCATGGATCAGTGAGGTGGGGTTCAGCCGGGACTGGGGCCGGCCAGGGTGCGGGCTTCCACCGTGACGATCTCAATGAAGCGCTGCACCAGCGGGCTGTCGTCGTCCGTCCGCCAGGCCACGCACAGCGGGGCCGGCGGCACGCCCTGGCTGGGCACGAAGACCAGGCCGGGCCGGGCGTAGAACGCCTCGGCGGAGGCCGGGCACAGGCTGATGCCCCGCCCGGCGACGACATGCTCGCGCCACTCCTCGATGGTCCGGGCGAGCGCCCCGATGATCGGCTGGTCCCCGCCTGGGCGCGGGCTGACCAGCCAGTCGTCGCGCCACCGGGTGGGATCGCTGCCGTCCTCGGCCGGCACCGCGGCGATCCACGGCAACCCGGCCACGTCGGCCAGGCTCAGGCTCGGCCGCCCGGCCAGCGGATGCCCGGCGGGCAGCACGAAGACCCGCGGTTCCTGGGCGACCTGCCGGACACTGAGGCCGGGCGCGCCGACCGGCGGGCGGAGGAACGACACGTCCGCGCTGCGGTCGATCAGGCCGGTGGCGGGCTGGCTCAGCTCGTACGTGCGCAGCCAGATCTTGAGTTGCGGCTCCGCCTGCTCGGCCGCGGCCAGCAGCGCGGTCGGCAGCTCACCGCCTGCCGCCACGTGCAGCCCCACGGTCAGCTCGCCGCTGATCGCACGGGCCGCGTTCTGTGCTACGGCGACTGCCCTGTCCAGGCTGGCCAGGGTGTCCCGGGCCGCGCCCAGGAAGGCCGCGCCGGCCGCAGTCAGCGACACGCCGCGGCTGGTGCGCTCCAGCAATTGCACGCCGAGCGCGTCCTCGAGCTGCCGGATCTGCGCGCTGAGCACTTGCTGGGCAACGTGCATCCGGCCGGCCGCCGCGGTGAAGCTCGACTCCTCCGCGACGGCGGCGAAGTAGCGCAGATGCCGCAGTTCGATGTTCATCGAGGCCGATGCTATCGGCCGGTTCACCGCATCCCGCGATACGCGGAACATCGGAGGTAACCATGACTGACCGCGCCGGACAGGCCGGCCCGGCCCAGGCGGCCGGGCAGGGCAGGCTGGCCCAGCTGATCGCTACCCGCGGCGGGCTCGCGCCACCCGAGGCCCCGTTCGTGATCGAGCACCGCGAGGCGCTCATCTACATGCTCTGCGAGGCGGCCGAGCTGGAGCACGGGATCATGTGCCAGTACCTGTTCGCCGCGTTCTCGCTGAAACAGTCGGCCAGCGAGGGACTGTCCGATGCCGAATTGGCCGCGGTCACCCGGTGGCGCAAGCAGATCTCACACGTGGCCACCCAGGAGATGCTGCACCTGGCGCTGGTGCACAACCTGCTGTCGGCCATCGGCGCGGCACCGCACCTGGCCCGGCCGAACCTGCCCGCCCCGGCCAGCCACTACCCGGCAGGCGTGCAGCTGGCCCTGCTGCCGTTCGGTGAGCAGGCGCTGCGGCACTTCATGTTCCTGGAGCGCCCGGAGGGCATGGACCTGGCCGACGCGGCCGGCCTGGCCGCGATGAACCGGGCCTCGGCGCACCGGATCAGTGATCGGGACATCGTCCCGCAGGGCCAGGACTTCGCCACGGTCGGCCACCTGTACCGGTCGATCGAGGCCGGGTTCGCGCGGCTGGCGGCCAAGTACGGCGAGCGGTGGCTGTTCGTCGGCCCGCCCCGCGCCCAGGCCACCCAGCAGAATTTCCGCTGGCCCGAACTTGTCGCGGTGACTGATCTGGCCACCGCGCAGCAGGCCATGGACACGATCCTGGAGCAGGGCGAAGGCCCGCGCGGGCACTGGCAGAACGCGCACTTCGGGCAGTTCGTCGAGATCCTGGACGAATACGAGCAGCTCACCCAGGCCAACCCGGGGTTCGACCCGGTCCGCCCGGTCATCGCCGCCAACGTGCGGCCGTGCGAGGGCCCGGTCCAGGTGCCGCTGATCGAGGACCCGCTGACCGCCCGGGTCACCGACCTGTTCAACGTGGCGTACGAAATCCTGCTGCAGATGTTCGAGCGGTACTTCGCGCACACCGAGGAGACCGACGAGCAGCTAGCTGCGCTGGCCGACGCGACAATCGGCCTCATGCTGCGGGTGATCAAGCCGCTCGGTGACCTGATCACCACCCGGCCGGCCGGCCCGGCGCACCCCGGCCGCACCGCGGGACCGAGCTTCGAGCTGTTCTACGAGACCGACTACCTGATGCCGCACCGGCAGGCGGCCTGGGCGCTGCTGACCGAGCGGCTGAACGAAGCCACCTGGCTGTGCGAGGAACTCCGGGCCGGCCGCGGCGCATCCCTGGCCGCCGACCTGGCCGCGGTCGGCACCGCGCTGGCCGGCATCGCGCAGTCGCTAGCCGCCCACCTGCCCGCGGACAGCCCGCAAGCCCAGCGGGCCGCCCAGGCCGGGCCGCCGGATCCAGCCGCGCTGCGCGATGCCCGGCACCGGGCGGACGAACTGGCCGCCACGGTGGCCGCCGCATCCGCTGCGGCACCGCTGGCCGGCCAGCTCGGTGGGCTGTTCGGGCTGGCCCATTCCGCCCTG
>DATCUG010000543.1:0-7874 GCA_036567525.1 Streptosporangiaceae bacterium
CCCGGGTCCCCCCGCCGGCCAGCCTGTTCACCGGCACGGCCGCCCCGGCCGGCAGCTATGTCCCGCCCGGCACTCCCGGCTCGGCCGGCCGCACGCTGCGCCTGGTCCCTGGGGTCTGGCAGCAGCTCTGGCGCACCCCCAGCCCGGTGGCGCCGGGGCCGGTGGCGTCCGGGCGGCTGGCCGGCACCCGGTGGCGGATCTCGGTCCAGCTCGGCGCGGCCGGCGACTGCTTCCTCGGCGACACGTTCAACGGGCAGGTCGCCACCCAGGCCACCGCGTGCGCGCCGATCACGCTCCCGCCCGCCACGGTGACGCTGCGGCGCTTCGTGATCCAGCAGCGCACCGGGCTGGCCGGCTATGCCGGGCTGGCCAGCCCGCGGGCCGCCTACCTGGTGGCCCGGCTGTCCGATGGGGGTTCATTGCGGGTCCGGCCGGTCCAGGTGGGCGGGCGGCGGTATGTCGCACTGGCCGTGCCGGCTGGCCGCACGGTGACCCGCGTCACGGTGTATGACCGGGCCGGAGTGGCGTTCGGCATAGTGAAGTTCACTGGCGCCGGCAGCTGAGGGGTGGGTGGGCTGGTCAGGCCGTCGGAGCGGGCCTTATCGTCTCCTGTATGACGGTACAAACATCACTTTCCGGCGGCCCTGGCCTGGCCCAGGTGCGCCGCCTCGTCACCGAGATCCCCGGACCCTGCTCGCGCGAACTGCTGGCCCGCCGGGAGGCCAGCGTGGCCCGCGGGGTCAGCCACGTCCTGCCGGTGTTCATCACCGCGGCCGGCGGTGGCGTGCTCATCGACGTGGACGGGAACTCGCTGATCGACTTCGGGTCCGGCATCGCCGTGACGTCGGTGGGCAACAGCGCGCCCCGGGTGGTGACCGGCGTGCAGGAGCAGGTCGCGCGGTTCACGCACACCTGCTTCATGGTCACGCCGTACGAGGGCTACGTGGCCGTCTGCGAGGAACTGGCCCGGCGCACCCCCGGTGACCACGACAAGCGGTCCGCGCTGGTCAACTCGGGCGCGGAAGCGGTGGAGAACGCGGTCAAGATCGCCCGGCACGCCACCGGCCGCCCGGCCATCGTGGCGTTCGACCACGCCTACCACGGCCGGACCAACCTGACCATGGCGCTGACGGCCAAGAACATGCCCTACAAGGACAAGTTCGGGCCGTTCGCCGGCGAGATCTACCGGATGCCGATGGCCTACCCGTTCCGCTGGCCGGGCGGCCCGGAGGCGTGCGCGGCGGACGCGCTGGACGTGATCACCGGGCTGATCCACACCCAGGTCGGCGAGGGCAACGTGGCCGCCGTGATCATCGAGCCGATCCAGGGCGAGGGTGGCTTCGTGGTGCCGCCGGACGGCTTCCTGACCGGGCTGGCCACGTTCTGCCAGGAGAACGGCATCCTGCTCATCGCCGACGAGATCCAGAGCGGGTTCTGCCGGACCGGCGACTGGTTCGCCTGTGACCACGAAGGGGTGGTGCCGGACCTGGTCACCACGGCCAAGGGCATCGCCGACGGGCTGCCGCTGGCCGCGGTGACCGGGCGGGCCGAGATCATGGATTCGGTGCACCTGGGCGGGCTCGGCGGCACCTACGGTGGCAACCCGGTCGCCTGCGCGGCCGCGCTCGGCGCGATCGAGACGATGGCCGCCGAGGACCTGGCTGGGCGGGCCCGCCGGATCGGCGACATCATGCTGCCCCGGCTGCGCAAGCTGGCCGAGGCCAACCCGGTCATCGGGGACGTCCGCGGCCGCGGCGCCATGATCGCCATCGAACTGACCGAGCCGGGCACGCTGCGGCCCGCCCCGGCCGTGGCGGCCCAGGTGGCCAAGGCCTGCCACACGGCTGGCCTGGTCGTGCTGACCTGCGGCACGTTCGGCAACGTGCTGCGCTTCCTGCCGCCGCTGGTGATCGGCGAGCCGTTGCTGGATGAAGGCCTGGGCATCCTGGAGGACGCGTTCGGCACACTCTGAGGCCATCCGGCCCGGCCATGCGCGGGAGCGGACAAAACCTGGCCCGAACTTAGGCACCAGCGGCATATGGACGGGCCCGGGACCTGGTGTTACTGCTGATTACACCGCGTTAAATCGGTGCTCAGCGAGGAGGCCCCGTGCGCATCGCAGTCCCCCGCCCAGTCCCCCGTCCCGTCCGCTCCCGCCCGGCCTGGTTAGCGATCATCGCGGCCGGCACCCTGGCCCTGCCGTTCGCGCTGGCCCCCGCGGCCAGTGCGAGCTCCGTCAACTACGTGGCGCTCGGCGACTCCTACTCCTCCGGGGTGGGCGCGGGTAGCTACACCAGCTCCAGCGGGTCGTGTGACCGGAGCACGAACGCCTACTCGCAGCTGTGGGCCAACGCCAACAGCCCGGCCTCGTATGTGTCGGTGGCCTGCTCGGGTGCCACCACCTCGACGGTGATCAGCAGCCAGCTGTCCGCACTCAGCAGCTCGACGACGCTGGTGTCGATCACCGTCGGCGGCAACGACATCGGCTTCAGCAGCGTGATGGAGACGTGCGTGCTGGACGGCTCTGACTGTGTGAGCGCGGTGCACAACGCGGAGAACGAGGCCGAGAACCAGCTGCCCGGCGAGCTGAACTCGGTGCTGGCCGGCATCAAGGCCCACGCGCCGAACGCCCGGGTCGTGGTGCTCGACTACCCCGAGCTGTACGACCTGAGCAAGTCGTCAAGCTGCATCGGGCTGAGCACCACTAACCGGGCCGCGCTGAACCAGGGGGCGCAGATCCTGGACAGCGAGATCCAGGCGGCCGCGGGCCGGTACGGCGACGTGTTCGCCGACGTGCAAGGCCAGTTCGCCGGGCACGAGATCTGCGACTCGTCGAGCTGGCTGCACTCGGTCAACATCCTCGACATCAGCGAGTCCTACCATCCGACCGCGGCCGGCCAGTCCGGCGGCTACTACCCGGTGTTCCGCGCGGCAGCCGGCTGACCTGCGGCTGAGCGGCTAAGGGCCCGGGTCCTCGGGGGGTAGAGGACCCGGGCCGGTGCGGGCACCGCGTGGGCACGGACACCGGGGGCCACCGATGTCCAGGAGGATCTGCCCACGGCCCGCACAGCACTGGAGGTGGATCAGTGCTACCTACCCGAACGTAAGCGGCAATGCTCTCTAATCGCTCAGCGCACGCTGAACGAATCCCGTGAATTGGATGAGCCGAGGCAGGCCGGCCCGGATCCGGGTAGTAGGGACTCATGCCTGTCCTCATCGGCACGTCTGGCTGGCAGTACCGCGACTGGCGCGGCGGCTTCTACCCGCCCGGCCTGGCCCAGCGGCGCTGGCTGGAGCATTACGCCAGCCAGTACCTGACGGTGGAGAACAACGCCAGCTTCTACCGGCTGCCGGGCCGGGACACGTTCGCGGGCTGGCGGGACCGGACCCCGGACGGCTTCGTGATGGCCGTCAAGGCGAGCCGGTACCTGACCCATATCCGGCGGCTGCGCGACCCGGCCGAGCCGGTGGCCCGGCTGCTCGGCGCGGCCGCCGGCCTGGGCCCGCGGCTCGGCCCGGTGCTGCTGCAGCTACCGCCCAACCTGGCCGCCGATGTGCCGCTGCTGGCCGCCTGCCTGGACCAGTTCCCGGCCGCGGCCCGCGCGGCGGGCACCGGCCCGGTCCGGGTGGCGGTGGAACTGCGGCATGAGTCCTGGTGGGCCGGGGACCGGGCCGCTGAGGTGCGGCAGGTGCTGACTGAGCACGGCGCGGCGCTGTGCTGGGCCGACCGGCTCGGGCATCCGGTCAGCCCGCTGTGGCGGACCGCGGACTGGGGCTATCTCCGGTTCCATGAGGGTGCCGCGCAGCCGTGGCCGTGTTACGGCCCGCAGGCCCTGCGGACCTGGGCCGCGCGGCTGCGGGACACCTGGCCGGCCCCGGCCGATGTGTACGTCTACTTCAACAACGACCCGGGCGGGGCCGCGGTGGTCAACTCGGCCCAGTTCGCCACCGCGGCCCGGCGGGCGGGCCTGGCGCCGACGCGCACCCCCGCGCCGGGCAGCGTCCCGCTCACTCCCCCGGTACCGACCTGGTAAGTGAGCGGCTGCGGCTAGCCGCTGACCGGGAAACCCAGGCTGACCCCGCCGTGGCTCGGGTCGAGCCAGCGCGAGGTGACCGCCTTGCCCCGGGTGTAGAAGTGCACCCCTTCGGTGCCGTACACGTGGGTGTCGCCGAACAGCGAGGCTTTCCAGCCGCCGAACGAGTAGTAGGCCATCGGCACCGGGATCGGCACGTTCACCCCGACCATGCCCGCCTCGACGTCGAACACGAACCGGCGGGCCGCTCCCCCGTCGTTGGTGAAGATGGCGGTGCCGTTGCCGTACGGGTTCTCGCCGACCAGCCGGACCGCGTCGTCGTAGCTGGGCGCCCGGACCACGGACAGCACCGGCCCGAAGATCTCGTCGGTGTAGCAGGCCATCCCCGGGGTGACGTGGTCGAGCACGCTGGGCCCGAGCCAGAACCCGGCGTCGGCCCCGCCGATCACCGGGTGCACCCGGCCGTCCACGGCCAGCGTGGCGCCCTCGTGGACCCCGGAATCCAGGTAGGCGGCCACCTTGTCCCGGTGCGCCGCGGTGACCAGCGGGCCCATCTCGGACCGCTCGTCGTGGCCCGGCCCGACCCGTAGCCTGGCCACCCGCTCTTTGATCTTGGCCACAAGATCGTCGCCGATGGCGCCCACCGCGACCAGCACCGAGACGGCCATGCACCGCTCGCCCGCGGACCCGAAGCCGGCCGACACGGCCGCGTCGGCGGCCAGGTCCAGGTCGGCGTCGGGCAGCACCACCATGTGGTTCTTGGCCCCGCCGAGCGCCTGCACCCGCTTGCCGGCCTTCGTCCCGGTCTCATAGACATAACGCGCGATGGGGGTCGATCCGACGAAGCTGGCCGCGCGGACGTCCGGGTGGGTGAGCAGCGCGTCCACCGCTTCCTTGTCCCCCTGGACCACGTTGAACACGCCGTCCGGCAGTCCGGCCTCGGCCCACAGCCGGGCCAGCAGCAGCGACGCGGACGGGTCCTTCTCGGAGGGCTTGAGCACGAACGTGTTGCCGCACGCGATGGCCAGCGGGAACATCCACATCGGCACCATGGCCGGGAAGTTGAACGGGGTGATCCCGGCCACCACGCCGAGCGGCTGGCGGATCGAGTAGGCATCTACCCCCGTCGACACGTTCTCCGAGAACCCGCCCTTGAGCAGGTGCGGGATGCCACAGGCGAACTCCACTACCTCGAGACCGCGGGCGATCTCGCCGGCCGCGTCCGAGGCTACCTTGCCGTGCTCGGAGCTGATCAGCTGGGCCAGCTCATCCGCGTGCGCCACCAGCAGCTCGCGGAACCGGAACAGGATCGCGGTCCGCCGGGCCAGCGAGACGCCGCGCCAGCCCGGGAATGCCTTGGCCGCCGCGGCCACCGCGTCATCCACCACCGCGGCCGACGCGAAGTCGACCGTGCCGGTCACCTGGCCGGTGGCCGGGTCGTAGATGTCTCCGTGCCGCTCGGCGGCACCAGCCCACGGCTGGCCGCCGATCCAGTGGCTGATGTGTTTCTGGTCGCTCATGTAGTGGCCTCCTCGTTCACCGCGCGCAGCGCGTCGGCCAGGATGCCCAGGCCTTCCTTGGCGTCGGCCTCGGACACGTTCATCGGCGGGGCCATCCGCAGCGCGTGCCCATACAGCCCGCCCTTGCCGATCAGCAGGCCGCGCTCCCGGGTCTCGGCCAGCATCCGGGTGGCCAGCGCCGGGCTGGGCGCCCCGGTGGCCGGGTCGACCATGTCGATGGCGAACATCAGGCCCTTGCCGCGCACGTCGCCGACGGCCGGCAGCGCCGCCGCCACCTCGCGCAGCCCGCCGATGATCATGCCGCCGAGCTGTGCCGCGTTGTGCTGCAGGTCATGGTCGAGCAGGTAGTCCAGGGTGGCGTTGGCCGCCGCGGTGGACAGCGGGTTGCCGCCGAACGTGGAGATGCCGTTCCCGGGCAGGCTGTCCATCAGGTCGCCGCGGGCGATCACCCCGCCGATGGCGAAGCCGTTGCCCAGGCCCTTGGCGAACGTGATCATGTCCGGGGTGAGGCCGTGCGCGCCGAAGCCCCAGAAGTGCTCGCCGGTGCGGCCCCACCCGGTCTGCACCTCGTCCGAGATGTACAGCACGCCGCGCTCCCGGAGCACGGCCGCGTACTCGCCGAGCAGCCCGTCCGGCGGCATGGTGAACCCGCCCACGCCCTGGATCGGCTCGGCGATGAGGCAGGCCACGTCGCCCGCGGCCGCAGTGGTCAGCACGTGCCGCAGGTCCGCCACGGCGGCCGCGGTGTACTGCGCGTCGTCCAGCCCGGCGAACGCGGGCAGCTGCCGGTCGGTGCCGTGCAGGTAGTGCACGTTGAACGGGGCCAGCTGGGACTGCTTCCACGCGCCGTTGCCGGTGATCGCGACCGCGCCGAACGAGCGGCCGTGGTAGCTGTTGCGCAGCGCCAGCACCTGGTTGGACCGGCGGGCCGCGGTGGCCAGCATCAGCGCGGTCTCGTTGGCCTCGGTGCCCGAGTTGGTGAAGAACACCTTGGCGTTCTCGATGCCGGACAGCCGGGCCAGCTTCTCGGCCAGCTCCACCTGGTGCCGGATCAGGTACAGCGTCGAGGTGTGCACGATGCCGCTGTCCAGCTGGGCCTGCACGGCCTGGCGTACCTCCGGCACGTCGTAGCCGAGCATGTTGGTCAGGATCCCGCAGAAGAAGTCCAGGTAGCTGCGGCCGGAGGAGTCGGTGACCCGGCTGCCGCTGCCGCTGGTCAGCTCGAGCGGCTCGTCGTAGTACAGCCCGACCCAGTTAGGGATGACGCGGCGGTGCCGCTCAAGAAGTTCTGACATGCTCCCCAGTCTGCCGCTCCCCCGCCCGCGCTGGCTCCGACAGAGTGTCAGTAGTACGGCCTGAATCTTGACACTATGCTCGACACGAGGCGGACGGAGGTGGCGGGGTGCCGACGGTGGCCGAGGTGCTGCGGCTCGATGTGGTGCAGCGCGGGCTGCCCCGGGTGGTGGCCGCCGCGGGTGAGCTGGACAAGCCGGTCCGCTGGGTGCATGTGATCGAGCTGCCGGACGCGGCCCGGCTGCTGCACGGTGGCGAGCTGGTGCTGAGCACTGGCATCGCGCTGCCCGACGAGGGCCCGCAGCTCGACGCGTACGTGGCCGGGCTGGCCGGGGTGGGGGCCAGCGCGCTCGCGGTTGAGCTGGGCCGCAAGTACACCGGCGGGCTGCCGGCCGGCTTCATGGCCGCGGCCGACCAGCACGGCCTGCCGCTGATCGTGTTCCAGCACGAGGTCCCGTTCGTCGAGATCACCGAGGCGGTGCACGCCCGGATCATCAGCGACCAGCTGGACCAGCTGCGCACCTCGGCCCGGCTGCACGAGGTGTTCACCGACCTGGCCGTGGCCGGGGCCGGGCCCGGCGAGATCCTCCGCCAGGCCAGCCTGCTGGCCGGCCGGCCGCTGCTGCTCGAGGACCTGTCGCATCACGTGCTGGCCTGCGAGCCGGCCGGGGCCGACCCGGCCACGCTGCTGGCCGGTTTCGAGGCCCGGTCCCGGGCCATCCCGCCGTCGCCGCGGACCGTCTACCACGAGCCGGGCGGCTGGCTGGTCACCACGGTCGGCGCGCGCGGCGAGGACTGGGGCCGGGTCATCCTGGTCTGCGACGGCCCGCCCGGCCCGGTGGACACCGTGCTGGTCGAGCGCACCGCGACCACGCTGGCCCTCGGCCGCCTGCTGGCCCGGCAGCAGGAGAGCCTGGAACGGCAGGCCCACCGCACGCTGATCAGCGCGATCCTGGCCGGCCCGGGCACCGGCCCGGACGAGGCGGCGGCCCAGGCCCGGGCGCTCGGCGTGCCGGTGACCGGCCGC
>DATCUG010000544.1:0-5588 GCA_036567525.1 Streptosporangiaceae bacterium
GTACTTTCCCGACCACTGGTACCGGCCGGACTCGGCCAGCTTCGGCCTCCGTAGCCCTACCGGATTCGAGGCCGTGCGCGACCAGATCAGCGAGTTCCTGGCCGGCGGCCGGCAGGAGTTCGCTGCGAGTGTGCCGGGCCATTGTCGGCCCGACCGATGCTGATGATGCGTGGTCTGATGCCTTCCTGTCGGCCCTGCGGGCCTATCCGACCCTGCCCTCCGACGCCAACGTCGAGGCGTGGCTGGTGACGATCGCGCACCGCAAGGCGATCGACGTCACCCGGGCCGCCGCCCGCCGCGCCGTCCCGGTCGCCGAGCTGCCCGAGGACCGCGCCGCGGTCCAGCCCGCCCCGGCCGACCTGGACCTGCACACCGCCCTGGCCGCCCTGCCGCACAAGCAGCGGCAGGCGGTCGCCTACCACTACTTGGCCGGCCTGCCCTACCAGGAGGTGGCCGCGATTATCGGCGGCACCGCCGACGCGGCCCGCCGGGCCGCCGCTGACGGCCTCGCCAAGCTGCGGCACAGCTATCCCAAGACTGGAGCACTTTGATGAACGCCAGTACCGACCCAGCGCCGTCCGGCCTGCCCGGCGCGTTCCCGGTCAGCCACCCCGAGCTGCGGGCACTGCACGCCCAGCTGGCCGCGCGGGCCGACGCCGCGGGCCTGCTCGACCTGGCTTACCGGACTATCGACAGCCCGGTGGGCCCGCTGCTGCTGGCCGCCACCCCGGCCGGGCTGGTCCGGGTGGCCTTCGCCAGCGAGGACCACGACCAGGTGCTGGCCGCGCTGGCCAGCGTCATCAGCCCGCGGATCCTGAACGCGCCGCAGCGGCTGGACGACGTGGCCCGCGAGCTGGACGAGTACTTCACCGGCGCCCGGCGCCACTTCGACCTGCCGCTGGACTTCCAGCTGTCCTCCGGGTTCCGCCGGGCCGTGCTCAGCCAGCTGCCCAGCATCGGCTACGGCCAGACGGCCAGCTATGCCCAGGTCGCAGCCGCGGCCGGCTACCCGCGCGCGTTCCGCGCGGCCGGCACCGCCTGCGCGCTCAACCCGCTGCCGGTCGTCGTGCCGTGCCACCGGGTGGTCAAGTCCGATGGCTCACTGGGCCGCTACCGCGGCGGCCCGGCCGCCAAGCAACTACTGCTCAACCTGGAGGGGGCAGCATGACGATGCACCCAGCCAACCATCAGCTCACGCCAATCATCAGCTCCGCTGACGATCAGGCCAACGGACCGATCAGCCGCGCTGACGATCAGGCCAATGGGCCGATCAGCCGCGCTGACGATCAGCAGGCACCGAGGATCAGCGGGTCGTGGGCACAGCGAGTCGATGCGGCCGACTGGGACCAGCTCACCGCGGAACTCAACGACTACGGCTGCGCGCTGACCCCGCCGCTGCTGACCCCGGGCGAGACCGGCGAGATCGCCGCGCTGTACGACCACGACGACCTGTTCCGGTCCACCATCGACATGGGCCGGCACCGGTTCGGCTCCGGTGAGTACCGCTACTTCCAGCGGCCGTTCCCGGAACCGGTCGAGCGGCTCCGGCAGGCGCTCTACCCACGCCTGCTGCCCGTCGCGCGGGACTGGTACGGCAAGCTCGGCCGCCCCGCGCCCTGGCCGGACACCCTCGATGAGTGGCTGGCCATGTGCCACGACGCGGGCCAGCGCAAGCCCACCCCGATCCTGCTGAAGTACGAGCGCAGCGACTGGAACGCGCTGCACCGCGACCTGTACGGCGACCTGGTGTTCCCGCTGCAGGTGGTGATCAACCTGAGCCGCCCCGGCGAAGACCACACCGGCGGGGAGTTCCTGCTGGTCGAGCAGCGGCCGCGGGCCCAGTCCCGGGGTACTGCGGTGCTCATCCCGCACGGCCACGGCCTGGTCTTCACCACCCGGGACCGGCCGGTCCGGTCGGCCCGCGGCTGGTCGGCCGCCCCGGTCCGGCACGGCGTCTCGGCCATCCGGTCCGGACGGCGATTCACCCTGGGCCTGGTCATGCACGACGCCGCGTGATCCGGCTGGCGGCAGTTCAATGCACTAGCCGTTCGGCCAGAAGAAGCGCGCCGATAACGAACATGGCCGCGCCGGACAGGCGGGAGAGGGCCGCCGCGGCGCGCGGGCGGGTGCGCAGGACGCGGCGCGCCGAGGAGCCGAGGGCCAGGTAGAACAGCGCGCAGCTCAGCGTGAAGACCAGGCCGAGCAGGCCGAGCTGGGCGCTCAGCGGCCAGCTGCCGCGCGGGCTGGCGAACTGGGGCAGCAGCGCGAGCAGCACCAGCAGGCCCTTGGGGTTGAGGCCGCTCACGCCGATGCCGCGGACCAGCAGCGCCCGGTTGCCGCGGGCGGCCGGGCCGGCCGCCGCGATGGGCGCGGCCGGCTGGGCGAACGTGCGCGCGCCGTGCCACATCAGGTAGAGGCCGCCCGCCACGGTGAGCCCGGTGAGCACGTCCGGGGTGCGGGCGACCAGGGCGCCGACGCCGGCCGCGACCACGCCGCTGATCGCGGCGTAGCCGATGGCCAGGCCGCCGACCGCGGCGGCCACGGAGCCGCCGCGCAGCCCGGCGCTGACGGTGAACGCCCAGTCCGGGCCGGGGACGATGATCAGCAGGATGGCGATCACCCAGAACGCGGCGACAGAGCTGGCAGCCATGGAACGTTCTCCCTCCGGTACCGCACCTGGTGAGAAAACTATCCGCGATCGGCCGGAATGTGTTTCCAAGTTTTCCCAGTTGGACCGGTCCCTGTGGAAGAATCTGCTGCATGGATGCCGTGGACCGGAAAATTCTTGCCGCACTCCAGCAGGACGGCCGGCTGACCGTTACCGAACTGGCCGCGCAGGTCGGGCTGAGCATCTCGCCGTGCCATCGCCGGCTGCGTGAACTGGAACGCAGCGGCGCCATCCGCGGCTACCGCGCCGTGGTAGACGCGGATGCACTCGGCCTGTCCTTCGAGGCGCTGGTGTTCATCACGATGCGGCAGGAGGACCGGGACACGCTGATCGGCTTCGAGGAGGGCGTGGCCGCCATTCCGCACGTGGTCCAGGCCCAGCGGCTGTTCGGCGACCCGGACTACCTGCTCCGCATCGTCACCACCGACCTGGCCGCCTACCAGCGGCTGCAGGACGAGCGGCTGTCCGCGCTGCCCGGGGTGCAGCGGATGACGTCCACGCTGGTCATGAAGCGGGTGGTGCCGGACCGGCCGCTGCCCGCCTAGCCGGGTGAGCCGTCGTTAGCCGGGTCAGCCGAGGTCCTTGATCATCGTGTCCGACTGCGCGTCCGAGGAGTCCACTATCCGGTAGCCCTCGGCCAGGTAGAGCCGTTGCGCGTGGTTCTTGCGCTCGACGCTGAGGCTGATCCGCGCGATGCCGCGGGCCCGCGCCTGGCTGGCCAGGGCGCGCAGCAGGGCCCGGCCCACCCCGCGGCCGCGCCACCCGGCGGCCACGCCGATGGTCAGCTCGGGCACGTCCGGGGCGACGAACCCGTAGCCCGGATCGCTCTGCGGCAGGAACCGGAGCCAGGCCGCCCCGACCGGCTGGCCGCCGGCCTCCGCGATCACGCCCAGGTCGGTATCGCGCGGCCAGCCGGTCACGTAATGGGCCGTATCAGGCGCGGACAGGATCTCCTCCCGGCTCTTCGGCCGCCATTCCGTTGACCAGTTGACCGCCTCGGCCAGCATGTCGCCGAGGAAGCCGGCATCGCCGGCGCCGGCCGGGCGGATGGTGTAGCCGGGTTCTCCGCTACTCAGCACCTGCTCGCGCAGGATGTCCGCGTGGCCGCAGTGCTGCGCGAACTCACGCAGCACGTGCAGGTAGACCCAGCGCAGCGGCAGCGGCCCGAACCGGTGCCCGGTCAGCACGTCATCCAGGCCCAGGCCGGCCGTGGCCTGCCGGGACGCCGCGCACGCCTGGTCGTGGCGGCGGCGCACCGACTCGATGCTGTCCCCGGGGCTGAGCAGGAACGAGTCGGCCGCGTTCGGCGGCAAGCCCATCTCCTGCCGCGGCCGGCCGGTGACGGCCTCGCCGAACCACACCTGCTCCGCGTAAGCCGCGTGCTTGACCAGGCCGAGCAGCGTGGTCTCGGACGGCACCAGGCGGCGCCGGGCCTGCTCCTCGGTCAGCCCGTCGAGACACCCGCGCAGCGCGGCCCGGTGCTCGTCGAGGAACGCTTCCAGCTGGACCTGCAGCGGTTCCGCGGTCACGTCGTACGACGTCCGCCGGTCGTGAGCAGCCACTACCGGAGTATCACACGCGGCTGCCCGGTTCCTCGTATCAGGTCTTTAGCCGAGCGGCCGGACATTTGACCCCGCCTTGGTCACAGTTCAGGCACGCCATTGCGCGTTTCTGCGCCAGAAATCGGGGCCGCACCACTATCATTACCGCTACTTTGCTCGTCGTTAGCAACGTCGTTACTGCGCGGTACTGATAGTCCGATCCGAATCAGGTGCCAGGGTGACATCGTGCGACACGCCAGGCCGGGATCCGGCCGCCCCGGGGAGCCGGGCACTGAGTGGCTCACGGCCGCGCCTCTACCTGCACATTGGCGAGCCTAAAACCGGCACGTCGTTCCTGCAGCGCTCGCTGTGGAGCAACCGGGCCCAGCTGGCCGCCCAGGGTGTGCTGCTGCCGGGCTACTCCCACCGGGACCATAACCGGGCCAGCCGGGATCTGCGCGAGGCGGTGCGGGAGGCGTCCGATCCGACCGATCCGTGGATCGGTGACTGGGATGTGCTGACCGGGCAGGCGCTGAGCGCCCCCACCGCGGCCGTCATCTCGGACGAGATTCTGGCCGCCTGTAACCCGCCGCAGGCGGACCGGGCCGTCCGGTCCGTGCTGACCGCCGATGTGCACGTCATCCTGACCGTGCGGGACTTCGCCAGCGTGCTGCCGGCCGAATGGCAGGAACGGATCAAGTGCCGGGACACCACGGGCTGGGAGGAATGGCTGGACAGCGTCGTCGGCGCCGCGCCGGCCATCGACCGCCGGGCGCGATCGTGGTTCTGGGCCGTGCACGACACGCTGGCCATCCTCGACATGTGGTCGCAGCACATCCCACCCGACCACGTGCACGTGATCACGGTGCCGCCCCGCGGCCGCACCGACCAGCTCTGGATCCGGTTCGCATCCGTGCTCGGCGTCGACCCCAGCCGCTTCGACCTGACCGGGACGCGGGCCAATCCGTCGCTCGGTCCCGCCGAAGCCGAGTTCCTGCGCCAGGTCAACCAGGCGCTGCCGGCCGACGTGCCGGACTGGTTCTACACCCGGGACATCAAGCAGATCCTGGCCCTCGATCTGCTCCGGTCCCGGCCACGGCAGGCCGTGCTGACCGTGCCGCCCAGCCGGGCCGCCTGGGCCCAGGAACAATCGGAGATCCTGATCGCCGGGCTGCGCGACGCCAAGTATCACATCGTCGGTGATCTCGGCGAGCTCGTCCCGCAGCCGTCCGCAAGCTACACCGCGCCGGCCAGCCAGCCGGCCGGGCAGCTGCTGGACGCCGCGGTGCACGCGACCGCCGCGCTGCTGCAGCAGATGTACCTGGAGAAGAGCGGCGCGCCCGCGGTGCGGCCGCCGGTGGGCGGACCGCCGGCGGCCG
>DATCUG010000545.1:0-3073 GCA_036567525.1 Streptosporangiaceae bacterium
CGGCCATCGTGGCCGGCCGCTACCTGCCTGCCCCGCCGGCCACCGCGCCGCTGTCGGTGACCGCGCCGCTGACGGTCAGCGGCGGCAACACGCCGGCCAACCTGGCCCGGCCGTCGGTCACGGTGAACGCCGCCTCGGTCACCGTGACCGGCACTACCGCGCCGGGCGCGGCCGTGCAGGTGGTGACGGCCGGCACCGCGCCCGGTGCCGCCGCACCGGCCACCACGATCACCGCGGCGACCGCGGACTCGTCCGGTGTGTTCTCGGTGCCGGTCACGCTGCAGCCGGGCACTGATTCGGTGGAGGTCACCGCGACGACCGCGGCGGGCGCCACCAACGAGGCCCTGTTCAGCGTGACCGACCTGCACATCCCGGGCACGGTGGTGCTCAACGCGGCCGCCGCCCCGGGCGGTGGCACCGGGCCGGGCACGTACGCCTACCCGACCGCGGCCAACCCGGACGGCTCGGCCGTGTTCGCGCCCGGCTCGTTCCGGCTGACCGGGCTGACCGTGATCGACTCCGGGGCGACCACCTCGTTCCAGATCGGCCTGGCCAATCTGCAGTCCACGTTCGGCTCGCTGCTCGGCGCGCAGCTCATCGACCTGTACATCCACGCCCCGCCGGGCAGTGTGCCCGCGGGTGAGACACAGTCCACGGCGGCGGCGGGGGCGTGGCACTACTCGATCGCCCCGGCCGGTGCGTGGAACCAGCTGATCGAGGTGGACGGGTTCGGCACCGACGACTGGGTCACCCCGGGCTCGGCCAGTTCCGGGCTGTCCGCCTCGTCCAGCCTGGGCAGCCCGCAGGTCTCGGTGGCCCAGCTCAGCCCGTCCGGCTCGGCCACGCCGGGGCTGGTCACGATCACCGTGCCCACGGCCAGGCTGGGCACACCCGGCTCGGGCTGGACGTTCACGGTCACGCTGACCGGGCAGGACGGGTTCGGCAACGACGACGCCCGGACGTTCACCGCCACGCCGGGTGGCTACACGTTCGGGGTGTGCTCGGCGGCCGTGGCGGGTGGCCCGTCGCCGCCCGCGGTGTGTTCGGCGGACCCCGGGTCGGTCCCGCTGGTCATGGACACGATCCCGCCCAGCACGGTCAACGTGCAGACCGAACTGGACCCCACCGCCAACCCGTCCGGCGTGACCCTGCAAGGCGTCACCGTGCCCTGAGGGTCCGCACGCATGAAACCGTGATCAACCGATTGCTGCTGCTATGGCTACACCAAACGGTTGATCACGACTGAGCGACGCCGGGTTAACGGCTGAAGGCGGCGTCGAATGCGGTCTGGGGCGGCTCGATGTCGAAACGGCGCAGGTAGGCCAGCGCCTCGGGCGCGCCGGCCAGCCGGTCCATCCCGGCGTCCTCCCACTCCACCGAGATCGGGCCCTGGTAGCCGATCGAGTTCAGCATCCGGAAGATGTCCTCCCAGCGGATGTCGCCGCGGCCCGCCGAGACGAAGTCCCAGCCGCGCCGCGGATCGCCCCAGGGCAGGTGCGAGCCCAGCCGGCCGTTCCGGCCGTCCAGCCGCTTCCGGGCTTCCTTGCAGTCCACGTGATAGATCCGGTCCGGGTAGGCGGCCAGGAACGCTACCGGGTCCAGGTCCTGCCAGACGAAATGGCTGGGGTCGAAGTTCAGCCCGAACGCGGGCCGGTTGCCAACCGCGTCCAGCGCCTGCCGGGTGGTCCAGAAGTCGTAGGCGATCTCGCTGGGGTGCACCTCGTGCGCGAACCGGACGCCCTCGGCGTCGAACACGTCCAGGATCGGGTTCCACCTTTCGGCGAAGTCGGCGTAGCCCCGCTCGATCATCTCCGGCGGCACCGGCGGGAACATGGCCACCAGGTGCCAGATCGAGGAGCCGGTGAAGCCGACCACGGTCCGCACCCCGAACGCGGCCGCGGCCCGGGCGGTGTCGGCCAGTTCGGCGGCGGCCCGCTGCCTGACCCCTTCCGGCTCGCCGTCGCCCCAGATCCGGGGCGGCAGGATGGCCTGGTGCCGCTGGTCGATGGGGTGGTCGCAGACCGCCTGGCCGGCCAGGTGATTGGAGATCGCCCAGCAGCGCAGCTCGTACTTGGCCAGCAGCGCGTGCCGGCCGGCCAGGTAGCCGTCCTCGTGCAGCGCCCGGTCCACCTCGAAATGGTCGCCCCAGCAGGCCAGTTCGAGGCCGTCATACCCCCAGTCGCGGGCCAGCCGGCAGACCTCCTCCAGCGGCAGGTCGGCCCACTGGCCGGTGAACAACGTGAACGGTCGGGACATCGCCGGCTCCTTACCCGGTCACTGCTTCGCCGGCCCCAGCGACCGGCGTCCACTGGCTGTCTTTGGCCGCGCTGTCCGCCACCGCGGCCAGTACCCGCTGCACCTGCAGGCCGTCCGCGAACGACGGCGCCGGGTCGTCACCCGCCGCGATCGCAGTGACCAGGTCCCTGACCTGGTGCACGAACGTGTGCTCCCAGCCCAGCACGTGGCCGGGCGGCCACCAGGCGGACAGGTACGGGTGGCCCGGTTCGGTGACCAGGATGCGGCGGAACCCGGCCGTCGCGGTGTCCTCGCCCCGGTCATAGCACAAAAGCTCGTTCAGCCGCTCCAGGTCGAACGCGAGACTGCCCCGCTCCCCGTTCAGCTCGATGCGCAGCTCGTTCTTCCGGCCGGCCGCGAACCGGGTCGCCTCAAAGGTGGCCAGCGTCCCCGGGCCAAGCCGCGCGGTGAACGTGACCGCGTCGTCCACGGTGACGGCCCCGGTGCGGCCTGGCTCACTGGATACTAGGGGGCGTTCGGTAACAAAGGTTGTGCTGACCGCGGAGACGCCGGTGATGAGCTGGCCGGTCAGGTGCTGGGCCAGGTCGACGAGGTGGCTGCCCAGGTCGCCCAGGGCGCCCGAGCCGGCGTGCTCGCGCTGCAGCCGCCAGGTCAGCGGGAAGGCCGGGTCAGCCAGCCAGTCCTGCAGGTAGCTGGCCCGGACGTGGCGGATTGCGCCGATCCGGCCGGCCGCCACCAGCTCGCGGGCCAGCGCGATGGCGGGCACCCGCCGGTAGTTGAAGCCGGCCATGGCCACCGCACCGCGGGCCCGGGCCCG
>DATCUG010000546.1:0-2047 GCA_036567525.1 Streptosporangiaceae bacterium
CCACGCCTGCTCGTCCCCACGGAAGGTGGCCAGGCCGCGGACTACCTGCAGCCACGTCTCGCCCGCCACGTCTTCCGCGCAGTCCGGCATGGCGGCCCGGAGGTAGCGCAGCAGGGCTGGGTTGCCATCACGCCACAGCCGGGCGAACGCGGCCTCGCTGCCGTCCTGGGCAGCCGTCAGCACCGCCGGGAACTCGTCCCCGATCACGGCGGACAGGATGGAGACCGGCCCGGCCAGCCCCCGGCGGAATTGGACCTCACCGAACAACTCCGCGGGACCGGCCGGGCCACCGGTGTCAGCCGCTCACCCCCTGGGCGGGCTGACCCAGGTCACGGCGCACCTCAGTGGACCGCATGTCAGTAGACAATGCCCGGCGGCCGGCTGCGGTGCGGCAACGCACCGGGCTGCGTCGCGGCCGGTGTGGCCCGCGGCGCAGGCATGGCCGGCCGGGCAGGCATGGCCGGCGGGGCAGCCATGGCCGGCGGGGCTGGCCAGCCAGGCTGCGCGCCCACGCCGGCCGTCGCCGCGAGGTCATCCGGTCCGGCTGACGCCGCCGGCACCGGCAGCCCGCCGGTGTCCGGGATCACCCCGACCAGTTCGTCCTCCTCGGTCCCGGCCGGCTCAAACTCGTCCGCCAGCTCAGCGCTGCGCCCGCTCCGCCACCGGGCGGGCACGAACAACGGGACGACCATCGCCATCCCGGCCGCGCCCAGCAGGCCCCGGGCCAGCAACGTCTCGAAGCCCGCGCCGAACACGTGCGAGCGCAGCGGGATCAGCTCGTCCGCACGCCGCACGCTGACCAGGTAGAGCACGGTCAGCCCGAGCAGCAGCAGCCCGGGCAGCCCAGCCGCGAGTGGTGAGACCCGCGGCGCGGCGATCAGGATCCCGGCCAGCAGCCCGGTTCCAGCCAGCGCACCCAGCGCGAGCAGCGCATGGTGATCGGACAGCAGCGAGACGCCGGCCGCCAGCCGGGACGACTGGGCCTGGAAACGGACGTATCCCCAGGTCGCCGCGCAGAACAGCGCCGCTGTCATGACGATTGCCAGGACTATCCCAGTCAGGTGCCGCATAGACCGCCCTTCCGTCAGGCCCCGTCAGCCAGGTGACTCAGTGCTACGCCGGTAAGAACGCCACCACGCGCGCGGTGTTACGCCGGCCAGTGACGGCGCGGCCCGCTCGCCCAGCAGCGTCATCTCATACCCGACGCTGCCCATGTCGCATTCCGGCGCGGTGAGCACGGCCAGCACCGAGTTTCCGCTGAGCGCCATCACGATCAGCGTCCCCTGCTCCATGACCACCACCGACTGGGCGACCGGCCCGCCGCTGAAGATGCGGGCCGCGCCCTGCACCAGCTGGAGGAAGCCGGAGGTCACCGCGGCCAGCTGATCAACCCGGTCGCGGGACAGGCCGGCCGAGGCAGCCAGCGGCAAGCCATCGGCGGACACCACGGCCGCGTGCGCGACGTCTGGCACCCGCTCGGTAAACGACGTGACCATCCGGTTCAGGTCCGGCACAGGGCTCACCTAGTGCTCCTGGGAGTGGCGTCGAGAACAACCCGGGCTTACTCCGGTGCTAAGCGACAGGCCACCCGGATCTGTTACGCGCCATCCAGCTGTGGCGGCACCGCGCTACGGCGTCACGCCGGACAGGTTGAGGCCGATGACCCCGCACAGGATCAGGCCGATCGACACCATCTTGATGGTGGACACCGGGTCACCCAGGACGGCCATGCCGATCGCGGCCGCCCCCGCCGCCCCGATCCCGGTCCATACCGCGTAGGCCGCGCCCACTTCGAGGTGCTTGAGCGCCAGCGTGAGCAGCCCGAAACTGATCAGCGCGCAGACGCCGAAGCCGACCGTAGGCCACAGCTTGGTCAGCCCGTGGCTCAGCTTCAGGAACACCGCGAACCCCGTCTCGAAGATGCCCGCGGTGATCACGATTACCCAGGCCATCGCGTCGTCACCCCTACCGTCGCCGACCGGTCGTCCAGCTCGGACACCCGCTCGGCCAGCGCGCCAGGCGGGCGGGTCCGGCCGCGCCGGACCCG
>DATCUG010000547.1:0-2874 GCA_036567525.1 Streptosporangiaceae bacterium
AGCCCCGGTCAGCCCGGGAACTGGCCGGGCTGACCGGCCGGCCGCCGAACCGGCTCTACCACCACCTGGCCCTGCTGGAACGGGGCGGCCTGATCGAGGTGGCCGAGTACCGCCAGGCGCCCGGGGGCAAGGTGGAGCGGGTGTACGCGCCGACCGCCACCGAGCCACCGGGGGACGCGGCGGCACCGGCCGAGCGGGCCGAGTTCCTGGCCGCGGTGCTGGAAGCCACCCGGGCCGACATCACCGCGGCCAGCCAGGCGCAGGAGGCCGGGGAAGACCGGAGCATCACCCTGGTCCGCAGCGTGGTCCGGGTCAGCGCGGAGCGGGTGGCGGAACTGCGGGCCACGGTCGAGGAGTTCCTCCGGGCCGCCAAGGACCGGCCTGACTCCGGCGGCGCGTGGACGACGATCGTGTGGGTGGCGGTGGACCGCGAGCAGCGCGGCCGGCCCGGCCCGGGCTGACCAGCCGGGACGGGTTTGACCAGCCCCGGACAGCCGGGCAGGCGGCGGGATGGACCGGCCCGGAGTGGGCGTTCGGCAAGGTATGGATGTTGCCGAAGCGGTGGCTGCGTGGCGGCTGGCGCCGCACCCGGAGGGCGGGTTCTTCCGGGAGACCTACCGGTCGGCGCTGGCTACGGTGCCGGCCGGCTGGCCGGGTGAGCGGGCGCTGGCCACCGCGATCCTGTACCTGCTGCCGGCCGGCCAGCGGTCGGCGTGGCACCGGGTGCGCGGTGACGAGCTGTGGCTCTGGCAGGGCGGTGCGGCCATGGAGCTGCGGATCGGACATGAGACGCGGCTGGTCGGGCCGGACCCGGCCGCCGGGCAGGAGCCCCAGGTCCTGGTGCCCGGGGGCGCCTGGCAGTCGGCCACGCCGGGCGCGGGACCGTGGTCGCTGGTGGCCTGCCTGGTCACGCCCGGCTTCGACTTCGCCGACTTCGAGCTGCGGTAAAAGAAAACCGGCAGGCCGCTGACCTGCCGGTTTAATCCTGCTGGGGTACCAGGACTCGAACCTAGACTAACGGGGCCAGAACCCGTCGGGCTGCCAATTACCCCATACCCCATCGCGATGAGCTGGGCTCACCAGCGCGCCTGTGCAGTGTAGCCGAAACCGGGACCCTCCCGCGAAACAGCACCGGATCAGGTGATCGGCCCGGTCCGGGACGGGACGAGCAGGCGGCGGGTGGTCTGCAGGCCCCACGGGTCGAGGTCGCGCAGCCCGTCGCCGGACGAGCGCAGGCCGCCGTAGCGCTCGACCAGCGCGGCCCAGTCCTCGCGGCGCTGCACCCCGGGCCGGGCCAGCAGGCAGTCCGGGTCGTTGACCCAGAACCGGCCCTGCTGCCAGCCCCGGGCCACCGCGTTCCGGGCCGCGCCGCGCTGCGAGGGCCGGGACGGGTTGCCGTCGGCCGGCTCGTAGTCCACCGCGATGTCCGGGCCGACCCGCATCGCGTCGACCAGGCCGACCGAGGGCAGGATGGGCGCGCCGCAGCCGAGCAGCAGCGCGTCCGGGCCGATCGCGTCCCGGATCAGCCGCAGGCCGCGCTGATAGGCCCGCACCCCGCTGACGTCCTCGTGGCGGCGGCCCTCGCACGCCGCGGCGTACATGAAGTCAATCTTGAAGTAGTCGACGCCCCAGTCCCGCATGGTGCGCAGCACGCCGGTCAGGTAGGCGGCCGCGTCCGGGTGGGTCACGTCCAGCGCGGTGCACTCCTGGCGGCACACGGTGCCGGCGTAGACCGGCTGGCCGGACGGGTCCCGGACCACCCAGCCAGGATGCTCGCGCAGCAGGTCACTGGACCGGCCGACCAGCATCGGCGCGATCCACAGGCCGGCCCGGCGGCCCGCGTCCCGGATCCGGCCGGCCAGCCCGGGCAGGTCCGCGATCCGGCCCGAGGACCGCAGCCAATCTCCCGGCGCGCCCTGGTACCCGTCATCAATTTGCACAACGCCAATGCCTAGTTCGAGGTCGTCCATGGCGCGCAGGTTGGCCAGGATGTCGTCGTCGGTCGCCACGTCGCCGTACTGGTACCAGGAACACCAGACCGGCGGCACCGGGCGCAGCCCGGCCGGTGGCACCCCGGCCTGCTGCGCGAACTCGGCCGCCCAGCGGCCCAGCGCGCCGGTCAGGCCGCCGCCACCGGCGTCGGTGCGGCGGGTCACCGGGCCGTCCGCGGACACGATCAGGTAGCCGTCGCACACCCGGGCCTGGATCACCGGCACCTGCTCGGCCACGTTGACCGCGGCGAAGATCTCCACCGGTCCCCCGTCGCCCGGGTCGATGGCCAGCAGGCCCGCCCCCTGGTGCACGCCGGCTGGCGCGGCCGTGCCGTACTGGCAGTCGACAGCCACCGATTCCCGGTCGGTGACGACCGGTGGGGCGGCGGTCGGCGGGAGCGCATCGACAACGCTCCAGGACTGCCAGCCTTCGGCGTACAGCGCGCCCTGGCCTGGTTCGGCCGGCACGCACGCGAGGTCACGCTGGGCACCGCCCGGGCCGGTCAACAGGGCCCCGCGGACCGGGGCAACCCGGTCGCGGCCCGCAGGACGGGTCATCTGCCACCTCCGCAGCATCTCTGCCCTGACCACGTCCGCGGCGGCCGCTGCGTTCAGCCCGGCCCGGGCTCACCCGCTACGGCGGCACCGCGCCCGGCGCCGCCGCCCGCCGGGGCGGGCTGGTGCAGCCAGCAGCGGGCCAGGTGATCCGGGCCGGCTGGCTGATCCGGCGGCCGCTCGGCGCAGATCTCCATGGCGTGCGGGCACCGGGTCCGGAACCGGCAGCCCACCGTCAGCCCGGCTTCCCGCCGTTCGGCCACCCTGGCCGTGCGTACCCGCCGCCGCTCCGCGCGCGCGGCGGCCAGGGCGGCCCGGGCCGCGCCGG
>DATCUG010000548.1:0-2586 GCA_036567525.1 Streptosporangiaceae bacterium
TGCTGCTGCAGCTGGCCGTGAAAGACGATCTGCCCGAGGATCAGGGTGTCCGGCAGCGATTCTGGGCCGAACGCTTCACCACCGGCCAGCAGGTGCTGCGCCGGGCCGAGGCACGCGGCGAGTTGCGCCCTGGCCTGGACTACCGGCTCACCACCGAGACGCTGATCGGTGCGCTGTGCGTCCGGGTGCTGCTCACCCGCGAACCGGTAGACGCCACCGTCACCGAGCACATCGTCGACCTCGTCCTGGCCGGCATCGTGGCTGGATGAGAGCGCAAGGCCGGCGGTTAATACATAGCTAGCTTGTTTTTACTAGCCTCGATTGGCATTATGGAGGCGGCCGGTGGTGCCGCCCCCTCCTAAGTCGCCCACGGCACTGCCGGCCCAGAAGGGAGTGCTAGTGGCGGCCAGCCGGGCCGGGCATCCCGCCCCAGACGACAAGCACAGGCCGGCCGAGGGTGGGCCGGCCGACCTGGTGTCCCTGCTCGAAGGGCAGGCCAGCGCGGAGCTGTTGCGGGAATTGCTCCGCGAGGTCATTGACCCGGAGATCGGGATCAACATCATCGACCTGGGCCTGGTCTACGACGTCCAGCTGGCGGCCGAAGGCCTGGTCACGGTACGGATGACGCTGACCACACCGGGCTGCCCACTCGGTGGCTACATCGACGACGCCATCCACGGCATGCTCTGGGGCGCGCCCGGCGTGACCGACGTGGACGTGCAGATCGTGTGGGACCCGCCGTGGGATCCGGACCAGATGATGTCCGACCAGGCCAAGCGGCAACTCGGCTGGTGGCGATGAGCCGGTCCCCGATCACCCTGGCCGCGCCGCGGCGGCGCCGGGCCCGGTGGGTGCCGGCACTGATGGCCGCGGCGGTGGTGTGCCTGCTAGCCGGATTGTGGGCCGCGCTGCTCCTGCTCGGCGTGCCCGTCCCGGTGCTGCGGCCGGCCCTGGCTGACGTGCACGGCCAGCTGATGACGCTGGGCTTCCTGGGTACGTTCATCGCGCTGGAGCGGGCGGTGGCGCTGGGCCAGCCATGGGGCTATCTCGCGCCAGCCGCGGCGGGGGCAGGCGGGCTGGCCGTGATGGCCGGCGTCCCGGGCAGCCTGGGCGAGGCGCTGATCGGGGTAGGCGGTGTCGTGCTGGTCGCGATCTTCATCGCGGTGCTCCGGATCCAGCCAGCACTGCACAACGTGGTCCTGGCGGCCGGTGCCGTCTGCTGGGTGGTGGCGGCCGGATTGTGGCTGGCCGGGTGGGATATTTCCCGGTTCGTGCCCTGGCTAGCGGGCTTCCTGGTGCTGACGATTACCGGGGAGCGGCTGGAACTGTCCCGGCTGACCGGGGTGCCGGGGCGGGCGCGGCTGCTGTTCGCGGTGGCGGCGGCGGTATTCCTAGCTGGGCTGCTTACCTCGCTGGCCGCCGGGCCTGCGGCAGCGACCGCCGGGGCGCCGGTGCCGACCGGGATCCGGGTCACCGGAGCGGGGATGATCTTGCTGGCCGCCTGGCTGGCCCGGTATGACATCGCCCGGCGCACCTGGCGCAGCCGTGGCCTGCCCCGGTACATCGCCGTCGCGCTGCTGGCTGGCTATGGCTGGCTGGCGGTGGCCGGTGGGTTGTGGCTGGGCATCGGCCAGATGGCCGACGGGCCGGCCTACGACGCGCAACTGCACGCGCTGTTCCTGGGCTTCGTGATGTCGATGATCTTCGCGCATGCGCCGGTCATCGTGCCCGCCGTGCTGGGCCGGCCACTGCCATTCCGCCCGGTCCTGTATGTCCCAGTGGCCCTGCTGTACGCCGCGCTGGTGCTCCGGCTGGCCGGCGGCGACTGGGCGGGCAGCACGGCTGCCTGGCAATGGGGTGGCGTGCTCAACGAGGTTGCCATCCTGCTGTTCCTGGCCCTGGCCGCCGCCCTGGTGCTGCGGTCCCGGCGGGCCAATCGCCGGCCGGGTAGCCGGTCCGGGCGCCCGGTACGCCCGGACGTGGTCACCGCGCCGGATCGAGCGCCGCGTCCACACTGATCTTGGCCCCGGCGAACAGCCGGGACACCGGGCACAGCGCAGCCGCCTCGTCCACGGCGGCCTGGAAAGAGCTCTGGTCCAGGCCCAGCACCTGAGCCCGCACCCGGAGGCCGGAGGTGGCGATGGTGGGCACGCCGCCGGCCTCGTCCAGGGTCACGGTCGCGGTGACGGTCAGCTGCGCCGGGACGGCCTGGTGCTCGCCGAGACGGAGGGCCAGGGCCATCGCGAAACACGAGGAATGCGGCCGCGGCGAGTTCCTCTGGGCTGGTCTTGCCGCCGGGCTGCCCGGTGCGCGCGGCCCAGGTGACCGGTATCTCGCCCAGGGCGCCGCTGGCCGGACGGATCGCCCCGCTGCCACTGGCCAGCGAGCTCTCCCAGGTCGTCACCGCGGTACGTTCGGCGATCGCCATCCCTGCCTGCTTGCCGCAACTGCCCTAGTTACGATCATTTTCCTTAAAAACTAACAGGACAGTATTAAAGGCTTGGGCAGGGCGTCCAGGCTGGGCGCGGTAGCCGGGCGCGGGCCTTTCGATGGCCAGGCGCGGGCCCGCAGGCAGGCGCGGGCCCG
>DATCUG010000549.1:0-2206 GCA_036567525.1 Streptosporangiaceae bacterium
GGCTGCAACTGCCGCCGCGGCCGGCCGCCAAGGGCTACATCCGGGTGCCCAGGGACATCCAGACCTACGTCCCGGACCACGCCGCGGTGCTGAGCTAATACCACGGGGCTGACAACCACGGGGCTGATCCCATGGGGCTGATCCCATGGGGCTGATCCCTTCCGGGGCCACCCGGCCGGGGGATGGCTGGCCCCGATCCGGCCGGTTAGTATCTCGTTCTCCGGCGGGAGGGATCTCGTGCCAGACACCACTGACCCGGACCGGCCGCCCGCGCCGCGGCCCGTCGTGGCGGGATCTATCTGGGCCCTGGAGCACGCCCAGGACATCGTCACGGTGGCGGTGGGCGTGGTGCTGATCGTGCTGGCCGCCACGCTGGCCGTGTCCGGCGTGGCCGGCTTCATCAGCGACGTGCAGCGGCAGCCGGTCGGCACGGCCGCCATCATTCTGCTGGACCGGGTGCTGCTGGTGCTGATCCTGGTCGAGATCGTGCACACGGTGGTGCTGTCGCTGCGCGCGCACCGGCTGGCCGCACAGCCGTTCATCGTGGTCGGGCTCGTCGCGGTGATCCGGCGGATCCTGTTCCTGCTCAGCAACGAGCACACCATCCCCACCGCGGAACTCGGCCTGCTGCTCGGCATGGTGGTCGCGTTCGTGGTTGCTTACCTGCTGGTCAGCCACTTCGAGCGGCCCGAGGCCGAGGCGTTACCGGCGGCCGGCCCGGACCAGCCGGATCCAGCCGAGACCGGGAACATCGGCTCCACTGGTACGGTTGACCCATAAGGCGGCGGTCAGCGCCGCCACTCCCGCGGGCGAGTTGCCCGTTTTTTGGTGCCTGTGCGCACCTTCTCCTGGAGACTCGTTGCCCGACAGTCATGCCCGGCGTCGCCCCGCCCGGGCCGCCCGGCCCCGCCCTGCCCGCTCGTCCCGGCCAGCCCGGCCACCACGCCCGCGGCCAGCCCAGGCTCAGCGGCCGGCCCAGGACCGGCGGTCCGAGCTGGACCGGGCCCTGGCCGCCGCACTGGCCGAGCCCGCGCCGGCGCAGGTCACTTTCAGCGCGCTGGGGCTGCCCGCGCCGCTGGTCAGTGCGCTGGCCCGGGGCGGCATCGAGCAGCCGTTCGCGATCCAGGCCCGGGCCCTGCCGGACGCGCTGGCCGGCCGGGACGTGCTCGGCCGGGCGCAGACCGGGTCGGGCAAGACGCTCGCGTTCGGCCTGGCCATGCTCACCCGGCTGGCCGCCCCGGCGGGCCACACCGCGCCCCGCCAGCCCGTCGCGCCGCGCGCGCTTGTCCTGGTGCCGACCAGGGAACTGGCCCGCCAGGTGACCGACGTGCTGCGGCCGCTGGGCAACCCGGTCGGGGTCAGCGTCAGCGCGGTGTACGGCGGCGCGCCGATCGGCCGCCAGATCGACCGGCTGCGGCGCGGCGTGGACATCGTGGTGGCCACCCCCGGGCGGCTCCTCGACCTGATGGACCGGCACGCGTGCAGCCTCGGCGCGATCGAGATCACCGTGCTGGATGAGGCCGACCACATGGCCGACCTGGGCTTCCTGCCCGCGGTGACCCGGATCCTGGACGCCACCCCGGCCGGCGGGCAGCGGATGCTGTTCTCGGCCACCCTGGACCGGGACGTGGAGCGGCTGGTCACCCGGTACCTGACCAGCCCGGCGCTGCACGCGGTCGCGCCGGCCAGTGAGCCCGGTGCGGCCGCCGACCACCAGGTGTTCGTGCTGCCCGCCCAGGACAAGCTGGCCATCGCGACCGAAATCGCGGCCCGGCCGGGCCGCACCCTGTTCTTCGTCCGCACCAAGCACGGCGCGGCCCGGCTGGCCAAGCAGCTCACCCGGGCCGGGGCCGGCGCGGCCGCCATCCACGGCAACCTGAACCAGAACCAGCGGCAGCGCGCGCTGGACGGCTTCGCCGCCGGGCAGCCCCGGGTGCTGGTCGCCACCGACGTGGCCGCCCGCGGCCTGGACATCGAGGACGTGGACCTGGTCGTGCACTTCGACCCACCCAGCGACCACAAGGACTACCTGCACCGCTCCGGGCGCACCGCGCGGGCCGGGGCACCCGGCACGGTGGTCGCGTTCGTCGATCCAGCCCAGGTCAAGGACGTGGCCCGGCTGCACGACGCGGCCGGCATCACCCCGGTCCGGCATCAGGTGCAGCCCGGCCACCAGGCGGTCCGGGACATCGCCGAGTCCGGCACG
>DATCUG010000550.1:0-4337 GCA_036567525.1 Streptosporangiaceae bacterium
CGGCTTCGTGGGCGAGCAGGCCGGCCTGGGTGCGGTTGGCGCAGCCGAGCTTGTCCAGCATCCGCGACACGTAGCCCTTGACCGTGGCTTCGGACAGGTAGAGGCGCGCCGCGATCTGCGCGTTGGACAGGCCGTCGCCCAGGCCGGTGAGCACCTCGGTCTCCCGCTCGGTCAGGGACCCGACCAGGCGCTGCGCGCGGTCCCGGGCCGAGTCGCGATCAGAAGACGCCGCGACCAGCCGTTGCGCGGCCACTGGCGACAGCACGGTGTGCCCTTCGGCGGCCACCTGCACCAGCCCGATCAGGTCTTCCGGCGGGGTGGACTTGACCAGGAATCCGCCCGCGCCCGCGCGGAGCGCACGCAGCACGTACTGGTCGGCGTCGAACGTGGTCAGCACGACCACGGCGGGCGGGTGGTCCAGCTTGCTGATCTGCTCGGTGGCGGCAATCCCGTCCAGGCCGGGCATCCGCAGGTCCATCAGCACCACGTCGGGCCGGTTGCGGAGCACCGCCTCGACACCAGCCGCGCCGTCATGCGCCTCGTCCACCACCTCGACGGTGCCGCCCGAGCCGAGGATCGTGCGCAGGTGCGCGCAGACCATCGGCTCGTCGTCCACCACCACGACCCGGATCACGACGTCAGGCCCACCGATTCCGCGGTCGGCACGTAGGCGGGCAGCACCACCTCGACGCAGAACCCGCCGTCCGGTTCCGGCCCGGCGCGCAGCGTGCCGTGCACCAGCTCGATGCGCTGCCGCAGGCTGGCCAGGCCCAGCCCGGAGCCGGTCCCGGCCAGCGCTGGATCAGCCAGCACCGGGCCAGCCAGCGCCTGGCCGGCGGCGCCCGGTCCGGCGTGCCCGTTGCGGCTGGCGGGCGGGCCGTTGCGCACGCTCAGCCGCACCTGCGCTGGGCCGTAGCCGACCTGTACCGTCACCGGGGCGCCGGGCGCGTGCTTGCGCACGTTGGTCAGCGCCTCCCGGACGACCCGGTAGGCGGTCCGGGAGACCACCGGCGAGGCGAGCGCCGGGTCGCCATCCTCGATCAGCTGCACCGGGGTGCCGACCGCGGTCGACTCGGCGACCAGCGCAGCGAAGTCCGCCGCCGACGGGGCCTCGTCCCCCTCCGGCGCGGTGCGCAGGATGCCGACCAGGTCGCGCAGTTCGTCCAGCGCCTGGCAGCCGGCCGCGCGCAGGTCTTCGGCCGCCTGCCGGGTGGCCTCGTCTTTGGCCGTCATCCGCAGCGCGCCCGCCTGCAGCACCATCAGGCTGACCCGGTGGGTCACCACGTCGTGCATCTCAGCGGCCAGCCGGGCCCGTTCTTCGGCCCGGGCCTGCTCGGCCAGCAGGTGCTGCTCCCGCTCGGCCCGTTCGGCCCGCTCCCGCAGCGCCTGCACCAGCCGCCGCCGGGCGACGAAGTACAGGCCCAGCAGCGGCCCGACGCTGGTGCGGAGCAGGCCGATGGCGATCACCGTGGCCGACGGCTGCCAGGGCCGCGCCGCGATCACGCTGAGGATGGCCAGGGCCACCAGCGCGGCCCGCCGGCTGCGCGCGTAGAAGATCCCGTACGCGGCGAACACCGTCGAGATCGGCGCCCAGACGTTGCCCGGGTTGGCCGGGGTCAGTGCCCCGGCCGGGTAGATGAGCAGCGTCACGGCCAGGGTGAACGCGGCCAGGATGTACATCACCATGATCGGCGCCCGGCGGCGGACGGCCAGCGTGGCGCACGCGGCCGCCTGGATGCCGAGCAACGTCCAGGCCAGCGCGTCCGGGTGGGCCGGCCACCAGGTGGCGCCACTCAGCGTCAGCAGCGTGTCGAGCAGCGCGAGGAACCCGGCCAGGGCCACGTCGAACGCGACCCAGTGCCGATTCCACCACCGCTGTTCGCGCTGTTCGCACCCCATGAATTCACGGTATGCCATCACGGCGGCCAGGCCATGGCCCGGGAAACCATCGTCGGGCCAGGACCCTACGAAAGTTGCATCCCGGCCGCCGGCACCCGCCTTTCGTTGGCCCAGCAGGCAACTCCCCGCCCTGCCGCGGGCGGCGCCTATTCCGGTGCACTGATGGACATGCAGACGACACAGAAACTCACCGGGGCAATCCCACTGCTGGGCCGCTACCAGATCGACCCGGGCGGCTCGTCGGTCACGTTCCGCACCCGGCACCTGTTCGGGCTGGCGCCGGTCCGCGGCCGGTTCGCCTTCCGGGGCGGGACCGTCGATGTGACCGAGCCACTGACCGGGGCACGGGTCAACGCCGAGATCGAGTCGGGCAGCTTCCACACCGGCAACCGGCAGCGGGATACAGCCGTCCGGTCGGCCCAGTTCCTGGCGGCCGGCGAGCACCCGGTAGTGGCGTTCAGCTCGGAAGGGCTTGATGGTCCGGTCCTCAACGGCACGCTGACCGTGCGCGGGGAGAGCAGGCCGGTCAGCGTGCACATCGAGGTCACCGGCGTTGACCCGCGGTGGTTCACCGCCCGGGCGACGGTGCGGATCGACCGGTACGACTTCGGCGTGACGGCCAGCCGCGGGCTGGCCGGGCGGTACCTCGACATCACGATGGAGGTCCGGTGCGTACGCAGCTGAGCACCCGGACCGCCCCGGCCACCATGGCGACCGCAACCACCGCAACCGCCCCGGCCGCGCTCACCGTGGCCGGGCTGCGCAAGAGCTATGGCCCGGTGGCAGCCGTCCGCGGGGTGAGCTTCACCGTCCGCCGCGGCGAGATCTTCGCGCTGCTCGGCCCGAACGGGGCGGGCAAGACCACCATCCTGGAGATCCTGGAAGGGTTCCGCACCCGGGACGCCGGCTCGGTCGACGTGCTGGGTATCGACCCCTCCGACCGGGCCAGCGGCCGGGCGCTGCGGGAGCGGATCGGGCTGGTGCTGCAGGACATCGCGGTCGAGCCGTATCTGACCGTCCGGGAGACCGTCGCGCGCAACGCGGGCTACTACCCAGCCCCGCGCGACGTCGGCGAGGTGATCACGCTGGTCGGCCTGGCCGGCCAGGCCCGGCAGAAGGTGCGCCACCTGTCGGGCGGGCAGAAGCGGCGGCTGGATCTCGCCCTGGGCCTGGTGGGCCGGCCGGAGCTGCTGTTCCTGGACGAGCCGACCACCGGCTTCGACCCGGCCGCCCGCCGCGAGGCGTGGGACGTGGTGCGCGGCCTGCGCACCCAGGGCACCACGGTCGTGCTCACCACGCACTACATGGACGAAGCCCAGGCGCTGGCCGACCGGCTGGCCGTGATCTCGGCGGGCCAGGTGGTGGCCGAAGGCACCCCGGCCAGCATCGGCGGGCGGGACCGGGGCCAGGCCCGCATCCAGTTCGTGCTGCCAGACGGCTGCCGGGTGGCCGACCTGCCGCTCGACGCGGTGCTGGCCGGCGACGGCCGGGTCACCATCGAGACCGTGGAGCCAACCGGGGCGCTGCACGTGCTCACCGGGTGGGCGATCCGGCGCGGCACGCCGCTGGCCCGCCTCACCGTGGACCAGCCCAGCCTGGAAGACATCTACCTGCGCCTCACCGAAGAGGCCGGCCCCAGCGAAAGGAGCACGTGATGGCCACGGTCACCCACCGGGCCGGGCGGCCCGGCACCGCTGCGCGGGCGTGGCGGCGTGACGCCGCACTGGCCTGGCACCAGGTCCGCTACGAGCAGCTGTCGTTCTGGCGGAACCCGCAGAGCGCGTTCTTCACGTTCGTCTTCCCGGTCGTGATCATCGTGATCTTCGGCGCGCTGTTCCGCGGCAGCGGGCGCAGCTCGTACTTCTACGGGCTGTCCGTGCTGCAGTACTACGTGCCCACGATCGCGGCCAGCTCCGTGCTGGGCTCGTGCTACAGCCAGCTGGCCATCGTGCTGGCCATGCGGCGGCAGGACGGCATCCTCAAGCGGGTCCGGGCCACCCCGCTGCCCGCCTGGGGCTACTTCCTCGGCCTGCTGGCGCACTGCATCCTGGTCAGCGTGGTGGACGTGGCGCTGATCGTCGGCGTCGGCCGCCTGTTCGGGGTGCCGCTGCCCACGCACTGGGCCGCCATCGCAGTGACCCTGGTGCTCGCCGCGGCGTGCTTCTGCGCGCTGGGCGCGGCGGTGGCCTCACTGATCCGCAACGCCGAGGCCGCCCCGGCCGTGGTGCAGCTCATCCTGTTCCCGCTGCTGTTCCTGTCCGGCACCTACCTGCCGATTCACTCCCAGGCGCTGAACCGGGTGGCCAACGTGCTGCCGGTGCGCCCGTTCAACCAGGCCCTCATGGGACCGTTCGCCGAGCACACCGGGGTCAGCTGGCACAGCCTGGCCGTGCTGGCCGCCTGGGGCGCGGTCGGCACGCTCATCGCCATCCGGCGCT
>DATCUG010000551.1:0-3437 GCA_036567525.1 Streptosporangiaceae bacterium
ATCAACCGATTACTGCTGCTATGACAACACCAATCGGTTGATCACGGGCCGGGGCGCAGGCCGGGGCCGGGGCCAGCGGGGGAGCTGTGGCCAGGGGGACTGCTGTTACACGTGGTGCGGACGGCCGATCCGGTTGGGCCAGGCGCGGGCGGCTGTGCTGGCGCGCTGGGCGCCGGTGCGCTGGGTGCCGGTGCGGCCGGCCTGGGCCGGGGCGGTGCCCTGGCTGGCCGACGCGGTGGCGGTGGCGGTCGGCGTGGGGGTGGGGGTTGCCGTGGCGGTGCCCGAAGCCGGGGCCGACGGGGTCGGGGTGGCCGAAGCCGAGGCGGCGGCCGACGGCTCGACCCCGCCGGGCAGGGTACCGATGGCCAGCGGGCTGAAGCTGGCCGCGGTGGCCACCCCGTTCCCGTCCAGGGTCAGCTTGACCGGGTTGGGCGCGTTCAGCAGCGCGCCGCAGCCCAGGTTCTGGAATGACGCGGACAGCCGCGCGGCCAGGAACGTGAACAGGTTGCTGCCCGTGGCCAGCACCGGCGAGGCGAAGTTGCTGAACTGCTTCTGGTCCTGGCCGATCCGCGCCATGCCCAGCTGCATCATGGCCTTGCAGTAGTTCCGCGGGGTGTCCGCGGTCTGCCCGGCACCCACCGGCGGCTGGTCCACGCCGGCCCGGAACAGGTTCGTCTTGGCCACGTTGTTGTGCCCGTTCACCTGGGTCATCGGGTCGTTCAGCGGGACCAGGGCGGCCGGGACGGCCTGGCTGGCCGCGGCCAGCAGTTCGTCGGTGATCTGCGAGCCGGACATCTTGCCCGGCATGGTCTTGTCATGGAACTGGTACGGGGTGCAGTTCAGGGCCGGGTCCATGAACTTGTTGACCAGCGCGTTGTCACTGCCGTTGTTGATCGGCGTGGCCCCGCCGAGCGCGGCGGCGTTGCCCGGCGAGTCCTGCGCGGTCTGCCCGCTGCCGGTCAGCAGGTAGGTGGTCACCACGTTGTCGCTCTGGTCCTGGTCCACCACGGCAAAGCTCCGTACGGTGGGGCAGGCCTGGCCGTCCGACCCGGTGCCCAGCGGGGGGATCTTCAGCCGCCCGCGCGCGATGGCGCGGTTGGCGGCGCGGTAGAACGCCGGGCTGTTGCAGTAGGCGACCTGGGTGAACAGCGACTGGCCGAGGCCGTTGACACACTTGCCCTGCTGCAGCGAGTTGCCGGTGCCGGTCAGCATCAGCGTGGCGCCGTTGAAGCCGAACATGATGCCGACCACGTCGCCGCGCGGCACCCGGGGCGGCACCGGCCGGGCGGCCGGCTGGGTGCCCGCGGTGATGACCAGCGGGTTGTAGACCTTGATGCCGCCGGTGCGCGGGTTGATGATGTCCGCCTCGACGAACGCCTGCAGGTTCGCGTTGGACATCTGGCAGCCGTCGCCGAGCAGGTAGGGGCTGGCCAGGCCGCGGGCGCTGAGCGGGTTGGCCGGCACCTGCAGAGTGCAGTCCATCGACTTGGCCGCCTGGGCCGGGGTCTGGCTCAGGTCCATCCCGGCCCCGCCGACCTGGACGGTCCCATGGTGGTGGTGATGCCCGAGGCCGGACCGGTTCGCCGACAGGGCGACGGAACCGCCCTGGCCCGGATCAGCCACCTTGATGCCGACCACGATCCCGGCCGCCAGCGGAACCGCGATGAGTGTGGCTATCAGCGCTGGACGTGTCCTGGATGTTCGCCGGTACGCAGCACTACGCCAGACCTGCATTTGTGCCCGCCTCCATGATCAGCCCCGGTTCAAATGCCTTCGGACGGTCACGTTAGACCCGATGAGCGTCCAAATTCAGGAAAACCGTAATAGAAGCGAAACGTATCTGACGTGCCCGGTGCTGGGTGCTCTGGCCAGCACAGATGTCAAGTCTGGCCGGCCTTCCCGGGCCCGGTGGCTACGAAGCGAGATCCAACTGTGATGGGCCGTAAGGGGGTTACGGACGCAATTGCCGAAAAGGCTGCGGTTCGTGACCTATTCGTGCTAAGGGCGTGCAGCAACGCGGCCGCAACCAGCGAAAACGTTGGCTACGGCCGCGTCGCCTGCTAGCTGCCGCTGGCCAGTCCTAGCTCTCCTTGGCCAGCGCGGTGCTGACCGGAACGTCGAGCCCGTACTTCTCGATGGCCTGGCTCAGCGCCTCCGGCTTCACCTCGCCGCGCCGGGCCAGCTGGCTGAGCACGGCCAGGGTGATCGACTCCGCGTCCACGTGGAAGAACCGGCGGGCCGCGGCGCGGGTGTCGGAGAACCCGTAGCCATCGGTGCCCAGCGAGCTGAACGGGGCGGGCACCCAGCGGGCGATCTGGTCCGGGACCGCGCGGATCCAGTCGCTGACCGCCACCACCGGCCCCGGCTGCCCGTCCAGCACCTGGGTGACGTAGGGCACCTGCGGCTCCGCGTCGGGGTGCAGCATGTTCCACTCCTCGCAGCTCAGCGCGTTGCGGCGGAGCTGCGTCCAGGAGGTGGCCGACCACACGTCGGCGGCGACGCCCCAGTCCTCGGCCAGTAGCTTCTGCGCGTCCAGCGCCCAGCGCATGGCCACGCCGGAGGCCAGGATCTGCGCCCGCGGGTGCTCACCGGCCTCCTCGGCGCCCGACGCCAGCTCCGGCGCCCCCTGGTACCGGTACAGCCCGCGCAGCACGCCCTGTTCCAGCGCCGCGCTGCCGCCCGGGAAGTCAGCCGGCTCGGCCGGCTGCACGTACGGCTCGTTGTACACGGTCAGGTAGTAGAAGACGTCCTCGCCGTCCGGGTGCCCCTCGGTCGGCCCGTACATCCGGCGCAGCCCGTCCTTGACGATGTAGGACAGCTCGTAGGCCCAGGCCGCGTCGTAGGCGACACAGGCCGGGCTGACCGAGGCCAGCAGCACCGAGTGGCCGTCGTTGTGCTGCAGGCCCTCACCGGTCAGCGTGGTCCGGCCGGCCGTCGCGCCGAGCAGGAAGCCGCGGCCGAGCTGGTCGCCGAGGGCCCACATCTCGTCACCGGTGCGCTGCCAGCCGAACATCGAGTAGAACACGTACACCGGGATCATCGGCGCGCCGTGCGTGGCGTACGACGTGCCGGCCGCGATCACCGAGCCCATCGCGCCCGCCTCGCTGATGCCCTCGTGCAGGATCTGGCCGCGCTCGGACTCCTTGTAGGACAGCAGCAGAGCGCGGTCCACCGCCTCGTAGGTCTGCCCGTGCGGCGAGTAGATCTTGGCCGTGGGGAACAGCGAGTCCATGCCGAACGTGCGCGCCTCGTCCGGGATGATCGGCACGAACCGGGGGCCGATCTCCGGGTCCTTCATCAGGTCCTTGAGCAGCCGGACGAACGCCATCGTGGTGGCCACCGGCTGCTTGCCCGAGCCGCGCTTCAGCTCCGCGTACACCGGGTCGCCGGGCAGCTTGAGCGGCTTGCCGCGGACCACCCGCTTGGGCAGGTAGAGC
>DATCUG010000552.1:0-2295 GCA_036567525.1 Streptosporangiaceae bacterium
GACCTGGTCTTCGACGCGTTCAAGTTCTACATCCTGGACACCCCGGCCGGGATCATGCAGGTGCACGGCTACCCGTACAGCGAGCAGGCCAGCACGTTCATCCTGGAGATGCACGAGGACGTCTGGCGGCGGGCCGGGTTCGGCGACGTGGCCGCGTCCGGCCTGGCGCCCGGGCAGAGCGACGAGGCGTCGATCGAGATGATCCGCGGCCTGTGCGCGGACGTGCTCGGCGGACATCAGCTGTTCGCCAACAACTCCCGCTGGGTGAGCTTCACCACCGTGCGGTGCCAGGCCTGGCGGCACCGGAACGTGGTGCTGCTCGGCGACGCGGCGCACACCGCGCACTTCTCCATCGGGTCTGGCACCAAGCTGGCCATGGAGGACGCGCTGGCCCTGGCCGCATGCCTGCACGAGCAGGATTCCGTTGCGGCGGCTTTGACCGCCTATGAGGCCGAACGGCGGCCGGTGGTAGCTTCCACTCAAAGGGCCGCGCAGGCCAGCCTGGAGTGGTTCGAGAACATCGGGCAGTACGCCGACCAGGACCCGCGCCAGTTCGCGTTCAACATCGTGACCCGCAGCCGCCGGGTCACCTACGACAACTTGCGGGTCCGCGACCCTGAGTTCGTCGCCTCGGTGGACCGCTGGTTCGCCCGCCGCGTTGCCGCGCGGGGGATGGGCACGGGCGAGGTGCGGCCGCCGATGTTCCAGCCGTTCCGGCTGCGCGACCTGGAGCTGGTCAACCGGGTGGTCGTGTCCCCGATGGACATGTACGTGGCGCAGGACGGGCTGCCCGGTGACTTCCACCTGGTACACCTGGGCGGGAAGGCGCTCGGCGGTGCCGGGCTGGTGATGACCGAGATGGTCTGCGTGTCGGAGACCGGGCGGATCACCCCGGGCTGCACCGGCCTCTACACCGATGAGCAGGCCGGGCAGTGGCGCCGGATCACCGAGTTCGTGCACCGCGAGTCGCAGGCCAAGATCGGGATTCAGCTCGGTCACTCCGGGCGCAAGGGGTCGACCCGGCTGATGTGGGAGGGCATGGACCAGCCGCTGCCCGCGGGCAACTGGCCGGTGGTCGGGCCGTCCCCGCTGCCCTACCGGCCCGGGGTCAGCCAGGTGCCGCACGAGCTGACCGTGGCCGACCTGGCCCGGATCCGGCAGGAATTCGCCGCCGCGGCCGCCCGCGCCGACCAGGCCGGGTTCGACCTGCTCGAACTGCACTGCGCGCACGGTTACCTGCTGTCCTCGTTCATCTCACCGCTGACCAACCAGCGCCGTGACGAGTACGGCGGGTCGCTGGCCGCCCGGTTGCGTTACCCGGTGGAGGTGCTGCAGGCGATCCGGGCGGTGTGGCCCGCGGGCAAGCCGGTGAGCGTGCGCATCTCGGCCACCGACTGGATGGACGGGGGCATCACCGCCGCGGACTCGGTGGTGATCGCGCAGACGTTCGCGGCCGCGGGCGCGGACATCATCGACGTCTCGTCTGGGCAGGTCAGCCCGGATGAGAAACCCGCGTTCGGCCGGTCATACCAGACGCCGTTCGCCGACCGGATCCGCAACCAGGCCGGTATCCCGACCATGGCGGTGGGCATCATCTCGTCCTACGACGACGTGAACTCGCTGCTGCTGGCCGGCCGGGCCGACCTGTGCGTGCTCGGCCGGGCCCACCTGTACGACCCGAACTGGACGCTGCACGCCGCGGCCGAGCAGGGTTACGCCGGGCCCGGCGCGGTCTGGCCGAAGCCGTGGCAGGCGGGCGCGCGGCGGCCGCAGACCGGCCGGGTAGAGGGGCCGAAGCCGCGGCTGGACCTGG
Source organism: Streptosporangiaceae bacterium (assembly GCA_036567525.1). GTDB lineage: Bacteria > Actinomycetota > Actinomycetes > Streptosporangiales > Streptosporangiaceae > RYN-230. Next base: position 1,814 of record DATCUG010000552.1, read on the forward strand.
TCCGGCAGGGAAGCCCGCGGACCGCGCACCGGCGCTGGCTGCCGTCCTGAGCATCAGCGGACCGCAATTCCATGATCGCGGTGACTTTGTGGTCGCCGGTGACCGCAAACTCACCGCGCTCATGAGGCTTGGCGGGTGGTGGCGCTAGCGGCCTTGCCAGCGCGGCGGGCGCCGCTCGCTGAACGCGGCATGGAACTCGGCGTGGTCCTGGCTGGTCATCAGCAGCGCCTGGGTCATCGCGTCCAGTTCGGTGGCCGCGCCCAGCGGCATGTCCAGCTCGCGGGTCAGCAGCGATTTGGTCTGGGCCAGGGCCAGCGCCGGCCCGTCGGCCAGCTCGCGGGCCAGCTCGGCGACCGCCGGCCCGAGCTCGTCGTCGGCCACCAGCCGGGACACCAGGCCGTAACGGTCGGCCGTCTCCGCGTCGATGGTCCGGCCGAGCATCAGCAGCTCGGTCGCCCGGCCCAGGCCGACCACCCGGGGCA